>JBGOYQ010000118.1:0-4759 GCA_041479735.1 Anaerolineae bacterium
CCTCCGAACGGCGATCGATCGGGGACAACTTCGACATCAATCTGTTCGAGCGCCCCTTCACCGCGAACACGATGGACTACCAGGGTCACCTGGACATCACCCGCGGCGAGCTCAGCGCCGTGTCCCCGTGGATCTACGTCACGCTGTCGCTGGAGCAGGCGCCGCCGGCGGGCTCCACCGCCTGGTACGGGGTCGAGGTTGACACCGACATCGATGGCCGTGGCGACTTCTTGATCGCCGGCCAAGCCCCTGGGCGGACGGAATGGACGACGGACGGCGTCCAGGCATTCCGCGATTCCAACGGCGATGTCGGGGGAGCGAATCCGATCACCGCGAACGGGCCGCCCCAGACCGGGAATGGGTACGACGATCGGATCTTTGATCAGGGACAAGGCACCGATCCCGATCTGGCCTGGATCCGCATGAGCCCGAGTGATCCGACCCGCGTTCAGTTGGCCTTCAAGTACGCCGCCATCGGTTCAGCGGACAAGTTCCTGTGGGGCGTCGTCGCCGATGACGGCGTCAAGCAGGCCGAATGGTTCGATTACAACGACCACTTCTCGCCTTCGGAGGCCGGCTCACCGACGTCCGGATCGAGCCTGTACCCGATCAAGGCTTTGGCCTCGATCGACAATACTTGCCGCTGGACATACGGCTTCACCCCGACCGGGAGTGAGCCCGGTGTCTGCCCGCTTCCGGCGACTCCCACGCCTTTGCCAACCAAGACGCCGACCCCGATCCCGACTCAGGTCCCCATCCGCTAGGGGCTTGCGGCTGAGAGGCAGTTCCGGAGTGATGGATTCGTAGATGTGGTTGGGGCTTTGGCCCGACCATATCTGCGATTGCTCAACCGAGTCGCACCAGTCTTGCGCAGCCGGCTTAACGTTCTTTTAACCCGCTGCACACGGCCACAGGCGATCCCCTGCGGCTGCTGTCCGCGGCCTCGTTTGCGCGCCCAAGATGATCTTCGACCGCTTGGTTGCCGAACCGGAGACTTGGGGAGCGGCGATGAGTCTTTAGATTGACTACTAAGGTAAAGATAAGTATGATCTAGTCAGGTTTGACCGCGCTACTCACCCTCATGCCATCCCCGCAATCCCATCAACCCGGGCCGCAGCGATAGGTCGGCAACGTGCGCCTTCTCGGCACACTGGATGCAAGACGGATGTCTTTCGCATGCTTGCGGCCCTATGGGCCTGAAGCCTTCCAGGAGATGAAATGCAGCCTCTAAGTCGGTTCGCGGTCGCGCTGGTCCTCGTCGCCGGATTGGCGGCCTGCTCCTCCTTTGCGGCCAACCCGTCTCCCGCGACGGCCCAATCTCCGTTGGCGGCCACTATCCCCGCTTCTCCGCTTCCGCTCCCAACCCAGCAGTCTGTTGCGGCCCAGGCGGGAGGCAAGTTCGACCTCTGCTTGGTCCTTACGAAAGTCGATGCCGAAGCCGTTCTGGCGGCACCGGTCGGAATCCCCGATAGTCCGGCCGATGCAGCCGGGGCCAATCCTCACTTCGCCAATGCCGCTTGCGCGTATTCCGTGGGCGACAAGTCTGCCGTCCTGAACGTGAATGAGCATCCCGGCGTTGATTCCGCGAAGCAGGCGTTTGCGTCTCTGACCGGCGACGGCGAAGCTGTCGTTGGAATCGCGGACGCCGCCTCATGGTTCGCCCCCATGAAACAACTCATCGTCCTGCACGGACCGTATGTCTATTTCGTCTACACAACGGGTATGCCGAACAGCGACAAAGACAGCTCCATCACCCTTGCGCGCATGATCGCTGGCCGCTTGCCTTAAGTACAAAACAGCCGCGGGCGATCGCCTACGGCCATATTGTCCAAGAGCCAATCGACCTGGCTACTTACCGATTGTGATGGTCAACTTCTGGGACTCGGCCATGTTGCCGGCTAGATCATAGGCTCGGGCCAGGATGGTGTACTCTCCGGGCGTAACCGGCTGCCAACGGGCCGAGTACGGCGGGCCACCCACCGCGGCTACCTGGCGGAAGTCGACGTAGAACTCAACCCTGTCCAGCGCCAGGTCATCCGACACATCGGCCTGGATGACAACCTGATCTTGCAGCGTGAACGCCTGGCCGTCCGAAGGAAGCACCAGGGTGATGGACGGAGAGGAGTTGTCGATGGTCATCGGGGTCGCGTCGGTCATCACCTGTCCCTGATCCAAAACAGCGACCAGCTGCAGAGTGTACAGACCGCTCAATCCTTGCGTATCCCATTTCCCCAACTCGTTGGATACGACCGCCTGCCGAACGTCGGTTCCGATTTGCGTCCAACGCGTCGGGTTCAGCCCGGCGCCAAATTGCAGCCGGTAGTATTGCATTCCCTTGGGGCGCGCGCTTCCCTGAAGGGAGACAACCCCGTGGACGTAGGCAAACATCGCCGGACGCGTCAAGCTGACGTCCGGGTTCGGCGCCGGCTTGTCAACGATTGTGTCGTACTCGGTCGGAGGCTGAGGGATGCCCGCCTGGCGCGCCCATACCGCCGCCTCCGGAGGCGGAACCAGATAGACCTTCTCTTGAACCAAGTCAACCGGGGTGAACAGTGTGGCCAGCTTGCCGGTCTCCTTGTTCACACGGAAGGGTTGATACAGGGTGTCGTAGTGGGTCGGCTCCGTGCCCTGGACGAAGACCTCCCGCATGACTTCGGGGCAGTAGCTTGTAGGCAACAGGCCCGACGGATCGCAGACCTGCAGCGTGCTCACACCGGCCGGAGCGGCCCAGCCCTCCGACGGCAGCTCGCGGCTGGCGTATTGCAGGACCGCATGCCAGATCGGGGCGGCGCCGTTCAGCGCGGTGATGGCGTTCAGGGGCGTGGTCGTGCGGTTCCCAACCCATGCGCCCACGACGCGCCTCCGGGTAAAGCCGATGGCCCAATTGTCATGGCCGTCAGGCGGGGAGCCTGCCACCGCCCCGGCCGGCTGTCCGATCTCCAGCACGCTCGAAGGGCCGTAGGCCGGCCAGCGAGCGGTGTCGTCGCTGAGGACATCCTCCAAGATGAACGCTAGCTGCGGACTGACGACCGCTCGCTCCTGGATTTGACCAAGAGGCAGCGCATGGCCGTCGTAGTCCTGCACACTCAGGATGAAGACCGGTTCTAAGCCTTGGGACGCTTGGGTAGCGGCCGCATCGGGCGCGACCCCGACCATCCGCCCATCGTTGGCCAGGACGCCGTAGGCCCCGGTCACATCGAGCAGCGATGCGGCGGACTCGCCGGTTTCGAGGGCCGGCTGGTAATCAGCCGTCGGATCGTCCATGCCCGACACACCCATCTGATGGGCCGTGCGGACGACGTCCTCGACCCCGGCCAACGCGAGCGTCCGCTGCGCCGCGGCCGTATACGAATTCGCCAGCGCCGTTCGCATGCGGACGGGTCCGTGGCCCACCGCGACCGTCCCCGGCACTCCCGGAGTCGTTTCCAACGGAAGGTCGAGGACCATCGTGCCCGCGGTATACCCGCGGGCGAAGGCCGTCAGGTACAGGAAAGGCTGGAAGGCCGGCCCGGTCGGCCGAAGGTCTTGTGCCGGGCCCACCAGACTCAGCACCTCGCCCGCCGTCGGATCAAGGACGACGACCGCGGTATCCGTCATCTTGTGGTCGACGCCAGTGTCGCCGGGCCGCATCGGGGGCAGCAAGCTCCCGGCCACGCAAGCTGTCCCATCGCTGGCCGGCTCGATCGCCCCCGGATCTCCGCCAGCCAGTCTTCCGGCCTGAGTCAATGCCACGCACTCCGCCTGGAGCTGCAGGTCGTGATCCTGCGTCGACAGGACCTTGAGCCCACTGCGCGCTCCGGCTGCCTGCCCCCACATCTGCTCCAAACGCCCCCACACCGCCCAGCCAAAGTCAGACGTCGGCGTCTGAATCGGGCGGAGGGTGACTGACTCGGCGCCGGCCGCCTTGGCCGCGGCCGCGTCGATCCAGCCTTGCCGGACCATCGCCTGCAGTGCCGATGCCCGTGCGGTTCTCGCCGCCTGAGGGGCATCTGCCGGATTGCGATCCGGATCCCGTGGGAGCGGCGCGAGCATGGCGCTCTCCGCCAGGCTCAAGTCTCCGGCGTGTTTGCCGAAGTACGTCAGCCCGGCCGCGTCCAGCCCGTACGCCAGCTTCCCGTAGGGCGCCGAGTTCACGTACCATTCCAGAATCTGCGCCTTCGAGAATCGCCGTGTAAGGTCGGCGGCCAGGACGGCAGTCCGGAGGAAACGGATGCCATCGGCAAGTCGGTGATCATCCAGTGGCAGCAAGGCGGTTTCGACTAGCTGTTGGGTGATGGTGCCGGCCGGCTTGCCACCCAACAGCGCGGTGATCACGTCGTGGAGCTCGTAGCCGGGATTGGTCCAGAAGCCGGGGTCTTGAATGGCAATGGTCGCCAGCAGGACCGGGGGCGGTTGTCGTGAGCCGGCCGGAGGGTCCACGTGGAGCCATCGGCGCTCGGCCGCGGCGGGGTTGCTGGCTTCGAAGATCAGGTATCGTCCGGTGCGATCAAAGATCCGGGTCGGCTGGAAGCCAGGGGCCTCGGCCGGGCCGAACCGGTTGGCGATCGCCTCCACGGACGGCAGCCCTTGGGTGACGCCCCCGAAGACCCATCCGCCCGCGGCCGCCGCCAGACCGACCACCAGGGTCGCCAGGACAAGAGCCACGGCCGCAGCCCGACTCAGGCGAGTGGTTGGCCTTCCCCCGAGCAGGCGGCGTCGCCGGCTGCGAATGATCTCGGGAACGGTAGGCATGTGTGGATTCTACCCGCGGAAGCGCGCC
>JBGOYQ010000119.1:0-4678 GCA_041479735.1 Anaerolineae bacterium
ACACGATCGAGGAGGTCCATCTGGCGCCGAATTATAGCATCCGGTGGCGGCAGTCCTACCTTACATAACCCACTCACCAACCGCTGAGACGCCCAAATAGGCGCTATGCTATAATCCGCGGTTGGTCTTCCGGCAGAACGCAGCGTGCATGGGGGCACGAGCCTCGGCGGATCTCCATCCCGGCCGCGAGCGTCTGGTCATCGGCACTGCCGTGGGGGCTCAACCACCGATCCACCCGCGTCCGGAGGGACCCAGATTTGGCCCTGAACCCGCTCAACTGGCTGCTCGGCCTGTTCTCGCTGGACATCGGCATCGACCTGGGCACCGCCAACACGCTGGTTAATGTGCGCGGCAAGGGTATCGTGATCAACGAGCCTTCCTGGGTAGCCATCGAGAAGAAATCCAAGCGGCCCATAGCGATCGGCTCCGAGGCCAAGGAGATGGTCGGGAGGACTCCCGCCAACGTCGTCGCCCTTCGCCCGCTGCGCGATGGCGTCATCTCCGAGTTCGATATCACCGAAGCCATGCTCGAGTATTTCATTGGCAAGGCCCACGAGCAGAGCATCGTCCCTGTCCCGCGGCCGCGCATCGTCGTCGGCATTCCCAGCGGCGCCACCGAGGTGGAGAAGCGCGCCGTCTACGATGCGTCGATGGCCGCCGGTGCCCGTGAGACCTATCTGATCGAGGAGCCGACCGCCGCGGCGTTAGGCGCCGGCCTGCCGATCGGCGAGGTGCGCGGCTCGATGGTCGTCGATATCGGCGGCGGCACAACCGAGCTGGCCATTTTCTCGATGGGCGGGATCGTAGTCTCCCGGTCGCTGCGAGTCGCCGGCGATGAGATGGACCAGGACATCATCGCCTACGTTCGCAACAAGTACAACCTGCTCATCGGCGAACGCATGGCCGAGCGCGTCAAGATTGCCCTCGGTTCAGCTTATCCGCTGCGAGAGGAGCGCACGATGACCATCCGCGGGCGCAACCTGGTTTCCGGGCTGCCCGAGGCGGTCGAGATGTCATCGGTCGAGATCCGCGAGGCGGTTTCGAGCTCCATCCGGATCATCATCGACACGATCAAGGACGCCATCGACGAGACCCCGCCGGAGATCATCGCCGATTTGATGGAGGCGGGCGTCTGCCTGGCCGGGGGCGGCTCCCAACTCCTGAGCCTGGCGGAGCGACTCAGTAACGAGATGCACATGCGGGTCTGGGTCGCGGGCGATCCGATGACCTGCGTCGCCCGCGGGGCCGGCATGATCCTCGATGATCTGGATACCAATCGCATGTTCCTCACCGGCCTCGAGCGCGGATCGTCGTAGGCGGCCGGATCGCCCGATGAAAACCTGGCGCTCACGTGGTGTTTACGCCGGAATCTTGATTCTCGTCGCCGCGGGTTTGATGCTCCTGAGCCTCTCGGGCTTCCTGCGCCCGGCCCAGGGCCTGGCGCTACGCCCGATCGAAGCGGCGCAGGGCTGGCTATCGTCCCGCTACCTGGCCATTCATGACTCGCTGTCCTCCCCGCGCGACGTGGCCACACTGCGTCAGCAGAACAGCGACTTGCAGTCGCAGGTCGCCACCCTGCAGCGAGAGATCATTTCCTTGCGCGAAAAGGCCGCCCAGGCGGACATCCTGGGCGCTTTGCTCAACTATGCCCGCACCCAGCCCGAGAACCGCTATCTGGCGACCAACGTCGTCGGCCGCGACGTCAGCCCCTTCCTGCGCTCCATCTGGATTGCCGGCGGCTCGGACGACAAGGTCGAGCGGGGGATGCCCGTCGTGACCGAAAGCGGCCTGGTGGGGCGTGTTTCCGAGGTCTACGCCACGATGTCGCGCGTGCAGGTGATCACCGACCCTCAGGCGGCGGTCAATATCCGGCTGCAGAACTCTCGGGCGGACGGCGTCACCGCGGCCCAGCCCAACGGCGAGCTCCGCGTCGAGCAAATCAACCAGGCCGCAGATGTCGTCACCGACGAGCTTGTCCTGACCTCGGGCCTGGGCGGAGGTTATCCGCCGGACATCATCGTCGGCCAGGTCCTCAGCGTCCGCCGACGTGACTACGAGCTCTTCCAGCAGGCCGTCATCCGCCCGGCCGTCGATTTCCAGAACCTCGAGATCGTTCTGGTCATCACCAGCTTCCATGCGCTTCCCGTCGCCCCCAGCGGATCGTGACCCCGGATGGCCTACCTCATCGGACTTCCCCTGCTATTGCTCCTGGCCATCGTGCAATCCGCCGTCCTGAGCCATCTGCTGCTCCTGGACGGGCGACCGGACCTGGTCCTGCTGGCCGTGGTCGCCTGGGCGTTGACCGGACGTTGGCGCGAGGCCATGGGCTGGGGGCTGGCGGGAGGCCTGATGCTGGATCTGCTGTCGGGTGCGCCGTTCGGGGCCAGTTCGATCGCCCTCGTCCTGGTGGCCTTCTTGGTCTCGCTTACCGAGGGTCGATTCTGGGAAGCGCACCTGCTCATGCCGCTGGGCGCGATGCTCGTCGCGACCGCCGCCTTCTACGCGATCTCGATAGCGGCGTTGTTCTTGACCGGGCAGCTGCCTGATCTGCTCGCATCTCTGACGCGGGTCGTTCTGCCTGGATTGTTCCTCAATCTATTGCTTGCGATACCTGCGGCCCAGCTGGCGCAGGCGTTGTGCAGCGCGTTGTTCCCTCCCGAGGTGAGAATCTAATGCGTGGTATTGCCGAAGGCGGCCGTATCCCGCCTGCGCGCCTATGGTTGACATATGTCGTCATGGCGGTGATGTTCCTGGTCTTCGTCTCCCAGTTGTTTCGCCTGCAGATTCTGCAAGGTTCGACCTACCTCGGCTACGCGACCGAGAACCGGATCACGGACGTACACATTCCCGCTCCGCGGGGCGTGATCTACGATCGAAACGGGTCGATCCTCGTTCGCAACGTTCCGGCGTTCAACATCATGGTTACCCCCGCCCTGCTGCCCAACAGCCAGGCCGAGATCGACGCGATCTTCAAACGCCTTTCGGAATTGAGCGGGGTGCCTGTTAACCGTGAAGGGCCCAAGGCGGCGCGCTGTGTCGCCGGCCGAGGCATCAAGCAGCTCGTCGACGAGCGTGCCTCGATCGCGCCGTACGAAGCCTGGCCCGTCGCCTGCAACATCGACGAGACCGTCGCCCGCACCCTCGGCGAGCAGCAGGTGGACATGCCCGGCGTCAGCGTCGAGGCCGAGCCCGTGCGGGACTACGTCACGGGGGCACTGACCTCCGACATCATCGGCTACCTCGGCCCGATCCCGGCCTCCTTGCAACAGAAGTACGAGAAGCTCAACTTCGTCATCGATCGGGACAAGATCGGCTACGCCGGCATCGAGGCGACCTTCCAGGACATCCTGGCCGGAAGCAACGGCCTCAAGCATGTTGAAGAAGACGTGGCCGGCCAGCCCTTGCGAGAAGTGGGCGACTTGACCCAGCCCACGCCCGGCAACAGCCTCAAGCTCACCATCGATACGCGCCTGCAGGCTGTGGCCGCTTCCGCCTTGCAGAACCGGATGGACTTCCTCAACCGCACCACCGGCGAAATTCGCACGCCGATGGGCGTGGTCATCGTCCTCAACCCACAGACTGGCGAAATCCTGGCGATGGTCTCGCTGCCCACCTACGAGAACAATCGCCTGGCGCGCTTCATCCCGCTGGACTACTACCAACAGCTGGTAGCCGACGACCGCGGGAAGCCGCTGATCAACCACGCTATCTCTCTCACCTTCGCGCCGGGTTCGACCTTCAAGTTGTCTACCGCCATCGGCGTCCTGAACGAGAACGTGATCTCGCCCACGACGAAAATCATGGACCCGGGCAAGATCACGATCAAGAACGCGTACTTCCCCAACGATCCCGGACAGGCGAGGGACTTCGTGTGTTGGAAACCCGAAGGACATGGGATGATCGACTTCGTCCACGCCATCGCCTTCTCGTGCAACATCTATTTCTACAAAGTCGGCGGCGGCTTCGACGGCGACCCGATCGCGCCGGGAGGCCTGGGCATAGATCGGATCGGCGAGTACGCGCGAGCCATCGGCTACGGCTCTCCCTTGGGCATCGAGCTGCCGGGCGAGGTCGCCGGGCTTATCCCCGACAAGAACTGGAAGCGCATACAGCTCGGGGAGAGCTGGTCGACCGGCGACACCTACAACACGGCCACCGGACAAGGGTTCGTCGGCGCCACACCCTTGCAGGTCCTCGAATCAGCCGTGACGTTGGCCAACGGCGGGAAGGTCATGTGGCCGCACCTGGTTCAGGAAGTGCTGGACGGCGAGGGCAACGTCATCAAACGCGTCCAGCCGTGCGTCCTGTGGAACATCGCCGACGGGATCCTCACGCCTCCAGACCAGATCGGCGGATGCATCGACGCGCCGCAGACGATCAAGGACAACGCCGCCCGAACCAAGGCGGTTGACATGAACGTCGACCCCAAGGTCATCGACCTGACGCGCCAAGGCATGCATCTCGTGGTAACCGAGGGCACCGCCTCCCAATATGCGCAGCTGGACAATATCTCGTCCGCCGGCAAGACGGGCACCGGCGAGTTCTGCGACGCACTGGCAAACTCGCGCGGGCTGTGTATCCCCGGCCAGTGGCCGAGCCATGCCTGGTACGTCGCCTTCGCCCCGTACGAAAACCCCGAAGTCGCGGCGGTGGCTTTTGTCTACAACGGGACCGAGGG
>JBGOYQ010000120.1:0-4651 GCA_041479735.1 Anaerolineae bacterium
GCCAGGGCTCTCGGCGCGGCGCGAGCGCGGGCACGAGCAGCGGGCTTGGCGGCCGACCTGCGCCGAGGCGACGTCACCGACCTCGCCAATATCGAAGGTCCGTTCGATATGATCCTGGACATCGGATGCTTCCACCGGCTTGGCTCCGCGGCTCAGGCGCGCTACGCCGGCAACCTGGATCGCCTGCTGGGGAGACGCGGCGCCTTCCTCCTGTACGCCTTCGTCGCCGACCCGACCACCCCATCGGAGCTCCTGTCTGTCGATCAGACTGCGGCACGTTTCGCCCCTCAGCTAGCACTGCGAGCCGTCCAGCTGGGCAGTGATCGCCGGCACGCCTCGGCCTGGTTCACCTTCATGCGCCCCGCCTGATGGCCCGGGTCCTGTTCCTCTTCATGGATGGGGTCGGCCTGGGCGCCGATGACCCTTCCCGGAACCCGTTGACGGTCGCCAGCATGCCAACGCTGTCGGACCTGCTAGGCGGGCGGCATTTGATTGCTGAGGCCGCCCCACGGGAAGGATCGCGGGCGACGCTGCTCTCCGTCGACGCTTGCCTGGGCGTCGAGGGGACGCCGCAATCCGCCTCCGGCCAGGCGGCCCTCCTCACCGGCCGCAACGTCCCGGCTGAGATCGGCGGGCACTACGGGCCCAAGCCGAACCGCCCGATCGCCTCGATCCTGGAAGCCGACAACGTCTTCATGGAAGTCATACGGCGTGGCGGACGGGCCGCGTTGCTCAATGCCTATCCCCCGCGCTACTTCGAGTCGATCCGCAGCCGGCGACGCCTGTACTCCTCGATTCCCATGGCCGCCCACGCCGCCGGGGTCGGCCTGAAGACGAGTGAGGACCTGCAGGCGGAGCAGGCGCTGTCGGCCGATTTCACCGCCTCCGGTTGGGTCGCCCAGCCCGATTTCCCGCCTGCGCCGGTCCTGTCCCCCTACGATGCCGGTCGGCGTCTAGCGGATCTATCCGCTCAGTTCGACCTGGCATGGTTCGACTACTGGCCGAGCGACTACGCCGGCCACCGGGGAGTGATGGCGGACGCGGTGAGCTTGCTGGAGTTGTTCGACCAGGTCCTGCGCGGCCTGATCGACGCCTGGGACGATGCCGCTGGGCTGGTCGTGATCACCTCCGACCACGGCAACCTGGAAGACCTCGCCAAGCGCGGGCACACCCTCAACCCGGTGCCCGGGCTGCTGATCGGCTCCTCGGAGCTGCGCCGGGATTTCTCCCGCGGCCTGAAGGACCTGACCGGTTTCGCCCCGGCGGTGCTCCGGACGATCTTCGCCACGTCCGGCGACGGGCTTGAGGCCGCTGCCCGGACGTAAGGCGGGTGACCGATTCGCGGAGGCAAGTCGCCCAGCGGGCCGAGCTGAGACTCGCGGTCCGCGCGTGGTAGACAACTGCCAATTCGCGGTAGACTTCGCTTCATCGCCTCGAGGGACGTGAGAGCATGGCATTGGATCCGGGTGGGCTACGCGAGGTGATGCGCCAGTGGGCGACGGGGGTGACTGTGGTCACCTCGAGTTACGCCGGCGTTCAGCACGGGATGACCGTCAGCTCGTTCACCTCGGTCTCGCTCGACCCGCCCTTGGTCCTGGTGTCCCTCGAGCTGTCTAGCCGCACACACCGCCTGGTATCGCAAGCCGGCGCATTCGCGGTCGTTATCCTGGCCGAGGATCAGCAGGCCGTGGCCGAGCGCTTTTCAGGGGGCGTTCCGGATTACGAAGACCGCTTCGCTGGATTCGCGGTCGAGGCCACCCCGGCGGGCTTGCCGATTCCCGCCGGATGCCTGGCATGGCTCGAGTGCGAGGTGGTTGGCCAGCATGAGGCCGGCAACCACACACTGTTCATCGGCAAGGTCGAGGCGGCACAGTCCATTCGTCAGCATGGCCCTCTGATGTACTACAATCGCGGTTACCGCCTTATGGCCGAATGATGGTCGGGGGGTTAGCAATGTCGGACGTTGGATCGGGTGGCCGGATACGCAGGGACGAGCAGCTCGCCTTGCTCCGCATCGCGCGCGAGGCGGTCGAGGCGGCGGCCCGCGGCGAGGACATGCCGCCGCTCGAGATTGCCGACTGCCCTGAACGGCTGCGTGCACCCGGCGCGTCGTTCGTGACCCTGACGCGCTCGGGTGCTCTGCGCGGCTGCATCGGCGGACTGCAGGCGGCCATCCCGTTGGCGCTCGACGTGAGGGAGCATGCGCTGGCCGCCGCCACCGAGGACTATCGTTTCCTCCCGGTCCAGCCGGAGGAGCTGGCCGAGCTCGAGATCGAGGTGTCCGTGCTGACGGAACCCCGGGCGCTGGAGTATGCGAATCACCAGGAGTTGCTGGCCCGACTGCAGCCGGGCGTCGATGGGGTCATCCTGTCGTCTGGGCTCCTTCGCGCCACATTCCTGCCTCAGGTCTGGGAAAAGGTGCCTGATCCGGCGACATTCCTCAGCATGCTGTGCGAAAAGGCCGGCCTCCGCGAGAACGCCTGGCGAGAGGGCGGGCTGCAGGTCGCGACCTATCAGGTGGAATGCTTTCACGAGGTCCAGCCCGTCTGAATCCGTAACCGTGGCGGGCGGATAAGGACTGCGCCCCCCACCCCCTGGCAACCGTTGCGCACCTTCCTGCCTCAGATCACCCCGCAATTGCGCCTCGGCCTACGCTGGCCGGACGGCTTCCGTACGCTCCGACACCGCAACTTTCGGCTCTTCTTCTTCGGGCAATTGATTTCGCTGATCGGCACGTGGATGCAGTCGACCGCGCAGCAATGGCTGGTCTTCCGGCTGACGGGATCGGAACTCAGCCTAGGTATCGTCACCTTTGCTGGATTCGTCCCCGTACTGGTGCTCTCGTTGTTTATGGGCGTAGTCGTCGACCGGCTTCCCCGCCGAAGGCTGCTCCTGATCACACAGACCTGGTTCATGATCCTGGCCGTGGCTTTGGCCGCTCTGACCTACCTGGGAGTCGTCCAGTACTGGCACGTCCTGGTCCTGGCACTCCTGCTTGGCGTGGGCAATGCCCTTGACATGCCGGCCCGCCAGGCGTTCTACATCGACATGGTCGACCATGAGGAACTGCTCAACGCCATCGCCCTCAACTCATCCGTTTTCAACGGGGCCAGGATCATCGGCCCCGCGCTCGGGGGTCTGGTCGTGGCCGCTTTGGGCGAGGCCCCGGCGTTCGCCTTGAACGCGTTGAGCTTCCTGGCCGTCCTCGCCGGGTTGGCGATGATGCGGCTGCCGCAGTTCGAGCCGCCGGCGAACGCAGGCTCAGGACTGGCCCAGCTCCGGCAAGGATTGTCTTACCTGGTTTCCGAACGCCGCGTCTTCGGCCTGGTCAGCATGGTGGCTCTGCTGAGCGTGTTCGGTTTTCCGTACGTCGTACTGCTGCCGGTCTTCGCCGGGGACATACTGAAGACGGGCGCGAGCGGATTCGGCGCGCTGATGGCGGCGCAAGGCGTCGGCGCGCTGATCAGCGCGCTCAGCCTAGCGTTCCTGGGCGACCGCCATCATAAGGGCCGGCTGCTGCAGTTGAGCTTCACACTGCTGGCTGTAGCTATGCTCCTGCTCGGCTTGTCCAAGTCATTATGGCTGTCGATGCTGGCGCTCTGCCTGGGTGGCTACGCCCTCATCAGCCAGCTTGCCGTGACCAACACGCTGGTCCAGGTCTTCGTGCCGGACGAGTTGCGCGGGCGCGTGTTGAGCACCTACACCTGGGCGCTGGGAGGCTTCTGGCCGATCGGCGCGCTCTTGATCGGCTGGACGGGAGACCGCCTCGGTGCGCCCGAGGCGGTAATGATCGCCGCAGCCTGCACCGCGGTCATCGCTTTGCTGGGCCGTGTGTGGTTCCCCCAGCTCAAGGCTATCGACTGATCGAAGACTTGCCCTCACCTAAGCCTCCCCCTGAAAGGTGGAGGGAAGGGAGGGGGTATATCCTTCCGCGGTCGAATCGAGGCTGACCGGTGCCTCTATGGGTCTCCCGCCGGGGCGCAATGGAACAGTCAGAATTGCTCAAACCGGTCGATGTCTAGAACAAAGACCGTGCCGCGACGGCGATCTTGAGCGGGAGGTTCGGCAGTCGCATTTCGCATGCGCCCGATGGCCTCGTCGATGCGGTCGGCTTCCGTGCCCACCAAGAGCGTGGTGTTCCCCTTGTGCAGGAAGCCGCCGGTCGAGGCCAGTCGGGTGACGCGAAACCCGGCCCCGATCAGGCTTTGCACGACAGCCTCGGCGTCGCTGTCTCCGACGATAGCGATGATCAGTTTCACGGTCAAAGCTCCTCGTAGCGCTCAACGCGAAAGGCGAACGTGGTGGCCCCGCGGACCTCGACCGGGATCGGTGGTCCGATCGGGCCGGGCATGCTTTCGAACGGAGGCGGGACATACTCGACCCGCGTGTGGCAGGCCTCCTGGAGCGTTTGCATGGCCTCGTCCAGCCCCGGCTCGGGGACGCCGATCATGAGCAGGTGATTGGGCTGGGTCAGGAAGCCGCCCCAGCTTTGAATGCGCGTGACCAAAAGGCCCTTCGCAGACAGACGATCGGTCGCCGTCTCGAGGTCCCGGCCATGGATGACGGAGAAGAGCAGGTAACGGATATCCACCGAGGCCACCTCCCTCATCCAAGGCAGCTCGCCCGACTGCAATCCGAGGTCGATCTCGGA
>JBGOYQ010000121.1:0-4636 GCA_041479735.1 Anaerolineae bacterium
GTGGACTGTCGCGACCTCCTGGATTTTCCCGCCGTACATGACCATGACGCGATGGCAGGTCTCCGCCACGACGGCCAGATTGTGCGTAATCAAAAGAATCGCCGCGTCTTTGCGCTCGTCCTTGATGCGCAGCATCAGCTCTAGGATTTGCGCCTGGATGGTGACGTCCAGCGCCGTCGTCGGTTCATCCGCGATCAAAATGGTCGGCGAGCAGGAGAGCGCCATGGCGATCATTGCACGCTGGCGCATGCCGCCCGAGAACTGGTGGGGATAGTCCCCCAGCCGATCCTCGGCGTTGGGGATGCCGACCATGGACAGCAGCTCCGCCGCCCGTGTTAGCGCGTCCTTCTTCGACACCCCTTGATGGATCTCGACCGGCTCGGCGACCTGGCGCCCCATGGTCAGGACCGGGTTGAACGACGTCATCGGGTCCTGGAAGACCATGCTGATCTGCGCGCCGCGCACGAAGCGGATCTCTTCGGCCGACATCGTCAGCAGGTCTTTGCCCAGGTATCTCGCGCTTCCGCTGACTACTTTACCGGGCGGATTGGGAATCAACCCGAGGATGGACATGACGGTGACGCTCTTGCCGCACGCACTCTCACCAACGAGCCCCAGTGTTTCACTTTCTTCGAGATCGAAGGACACGCCGTTGACGGCGTGCACGACCCCATCCCTTGTGTTGAAATGTGTGGCCAGGTCTCGGACTTCGAGGACTTTCGGCGCCAATGCTGATCTCCTAGGACCTGAAGTTCTTGCCGCGAGGTGAGGTTGTCACAGTGCAACCGAAAGGGAGTCGAAGCCTTGCCATTAACCTTGGCCGCCGGACTCGCGCAGGAGATACGCGGATGTACCCACGAAGGCGCACCGCCCCCCGCACTCTTCCGGCACGGCCCGTCAACAAGAACCAGTAATAGCGGATTATACCCGAATTGGGGGAGGCGTCAACCGAGCGTGGGATGGGGGGACGCCACCCCTAGCCCCCTTTGCACGCGTCGCCGGGTTGAAATCGTTCCAGGTCCCAGAGGACGCTGGCAGTCGTAGGGTCGGGATCGACCCCGCAAACGGTCTTCGCGTACGCCGCCAGGCGCGGCCGGACCAGAAGCGGGATCGCCGGGATCTGATCGGCGACGATCTGTTGGACCGAGCTGGCCGCCTGCACGTAGGCATCCGTGTCGGGCAGCCCGAGCAGCACCTGCTGGCAGGCCTTGTCGTAGCTCGCGTCCTCGAAGCCGGAGGCATTGACCCCGTATCGGTTGGCGGTCGAGGCGATCTCCCCACCCTGAAACATCTCGCAAGGCACGGTTGCCAAGGCCGGCCAGGCCCAGGCCACCGCGTCAAAGGCGCGGCCGAACACCGGTCCCGCCGGCCACGGCTCGGTGATCTGTGCGGCCGGAAGCGGCGCAACCTTGACCTGAATGCCACACTGCCCCAGTTGTCCCGCGATCGCTTCGGCCGTCGCCTGCCCCAACCCGTTGTCCCCGACGGTCAGGCTGAACGAGAGCAGCGTGCCGTCCGGGACCCCTTTCACCCCGGCAGCCGTGCGCGTTCCCGTTCCGTCCGGGGAGGGCTGCCAGCCTGCCTGAGTCAACAGCTCTTTCCCAGCTGCCGGGTCGTAGCTAGCGGGCGCTAGCGATGAATCCAGAAGCGGATGACCGGGAGGGACGAAGCTTTGCGCCGCCTGCGCCAGCCCGGCGTAGATGCCGTCAGCCAGCTGCTTCCGATCGATGCACGCGGCGATCCCACGACGCGTGCGGATGTCCCCGAAAAGTGACAATCGCTGCGGATCCTTGGAGGCGAGTCCGAAGTCCAGGCGCTCGACGAGGAATCCGGCCGCCGAGGCGACCTTGAGCTTGCCGGCCTGCTGCAAGTCCATCAAGGATTTCAGTGTGTCCGGCTGCAGGCCGACCCCGCCCGAGCTCGCCGTCAACACCGATTCGTCGAGCACATCGCATTCGCCGGTCAGCAGCTGCTGAATGCCCGCCTTGACATCGGGGCCGACGAAGCGGTACAGGAGCACGTCGAAGGCCGGGAGGCCCTCGGCGGCGCGGAAATAGGCCGGGTTCTTCACAAGCATGATCTCTCGCCCCGGCTGCCATTCCTTGATGATGTAAGGGCCCCAACCGATCGGCTTGCGGGCGGCTTCATCGGCGGCCGGCAGCTGGGCCGCCGTGAATTGCAGTAAGGCATGCTGCGGCAGCGGCGACCAGAAGTTGGCGTCATACTCCGAATCGAGAAAGCCGGCGATGCCCGTCCAGCGCACCGTCGCCTGATCGACGGCCTCGTAGGAGGCCGTGCGATCGACCAGATACTTCGTGCTGGGTGTGTCCTTGTCGCCATCCAGGGTGAAGGAATAGACCGAGTCGGCCGCGGTCAGCGGTTCGCCGTCCGACCAGCGCAGCCCGGGCAGCAAGGTGAACTCCACCTGCATGCGGTCCATCTGGACCTGGCCGCCGGCGTACTTCTGCTGGCAGTCCGGGCTCTGGCAGCCGGAGGGCAAGTAAGGCAGCCCGGTCTTTAGATTGGCGGGTTGCTGCGTGGCGGGATTCAGATAGACGTCCCCCGTACTGACGGCGACGCTCTCCAGGCGCGCGTCGCCGTCCTTCAGGCTGGGCATCTTCTTCAGGATCACCGGCCGGTATTGAAAGCCGCGCAGGTCGACCGGCCCGTCGTAGATCGCCGCCAGCACGGCGTCCGCCTCGCGATTGGTGTCGGCGTACAGGTACAAAGAGGTCGGCTCCTGGCGCAGGCAGACGATGAGCGTCTTGGCCGGAGGCGGCTCGGCCGTCGGATGAGGCAGGCTCGACGTGGTGGTGGGGGTCGGGCCCAGCATGACCGGCAATGACAGTCCACCGGGGAAGCCGCATCCCGCCAGCAAGGCGGCTGCGATCCCGACAACCAACAGTCGCTTCACGAGCCTCCGAACGCGCGAAACGTCCATTCTGTCCCCCTGTCTCACTGCTTCGTTTCAGACCGGCGCGTCTCATCGGCTAGCCGCGCCAGTGTGGTGCGATCCGACTCATCCAGTTGCGCGTCCGCCAGCAGATCCGGTCGGCGCAGCATAGTCCTCAATAGCATTTGCTCGCGGCGCCAGGCGGCGATCCGGGCATGATCCCCGGACAGCAGCACGTCCGGCACGCTCCAGCCCCGGAAGGTCGGTGGTCGCGTGTAGTGAGGGTGTTCCAGCAGGCCGGCGGCGTGCGAGTCCTGCCCGGCGGCCTGATCGTCCCCAAGGACTCCGGGTATCTGCCGCGCCACCGCGTCGATCAGCATCAGCGCCGGCAGCTCGCCACCGGTGACGACGAAGTCGCCCACCGAGATCTCGTCCGTCGCCAAGTGCTCACGCACGCGCTCGTCGACGCCCTCGTATCGGCCACATAGGAGCGCCAGTCGAGGGAAGGCGGCCAGCTCGTGGGCCACGCGCTGGTTGAAGACGCGGCCCTGGGGCGTCAGCAAAATCACCGGGATGCGGCTGATCTCCTCGCCTAGAACGGCCTCGACCGCGGCAAAGATGGGATCGGGCTTCATCACCATCCCCCCGCCACCGCCATACGGTACGTCATCCGTCGTCCGGTGGCGATCGGTCGTGAAGTCGCGGATGTTGTGCAGTTCAACCTGCACCAGGCCGGCGGCCTGCGCCCGTCCCAGGATACTGGAATCCAGATAGGCGGCGACCGCTTCGGGAATCAGCGTGAACACATCAAAGCGCATGTGCTGCACTCGACCAATGGAGGTGAACTCGACGTCTCGACCGGGGCACAGGCTGCCGGTCCGGAGGGGCGCTGCGACGACAGGCCCGACTCCGTTGGCGGCGCGGATTATAGCATGCGGTCGCCGGAGGCCGATCGACGAGCCAGGACCTGCCGGGTAGCGGCGAACGCCAGCGGAGGCAGCTCGTCGAACGGAAAGTAGGCGACGGCATCGGCATCATCGCCGGCCGACATCTGCCCACCTTCGACCTCGCCCTTATAGACGATCACGATGTTCGCCCCGCGTGCATGCTCTTGGCCGAAGATGACATCCACCAACCCGGTAATGCGGACCTGCAGGCCGCATTCCTCGAGGCATTCACGTGCGGCGGCCGCGGCGGGGTCCTCGCCGGCATCGACGAACCCGGCCGGCAGACTCCACAGGCCTGCCTGAGGCACATTGACCCGGCGGACGAGCAGCACTCTCCCATCCTGCTCGATCAACGCCGCAGCGGCGACCTTGGGATCGCGGAAGATGACGTAGCCGCAGGCCGGGCAAACCGGTCGCTCGCCCCCAAACGCGTGCCGGAGGGTCAGCGGTGTCCCACAGCGCGGGCAGAAATGGGCGTCCTCCGGGAGCGTCATCCAGGGCGACGGCGCAGCCAGAGTGTCAGCCCCCCGAACACGACGGCCAAGGCTGCCAGGGCGATCTCGGCCAGTCGCAGCCCGGAAGCCCCGCCCGCCTGCCCAGTGGCAGCAACAGGGGCCGCCGTCGGCATCTCGGCCGGTCGGCCTTCCTCCGTCGCCAACGTCTCATTGCGCTGGGCCTGGTCGGCGACGGATCCGAGGGTGGGAGCGGGAGACGGGGTGCAGTCCGGGCACGGTGCGGGGGGCAAACCGCGGCCGGCACCAGGCGGGGCGGCAGCCTGCAGCGTGATTTCTTCCGA
>JBGOYQ010000122.1:0-4619 GCA_041479735.1 Anaerolineae bacterium
ACCCGTTCGGCCCGTCCTTGACAACCACCAGCGGGCAGACCTCGGCCAGCTTGCGAATGGCTTGCTCCAATTCTTGGAGGCCGGTCATCCGGCGAGCCTCATCCGCGTTCGGCAGGAACAAGTCGGCGTTCTGACAGGCACGCCGGACTGACGGCATCTCGAGCCGAACCTCGTCCCCGAAATTGCCGCCCATAACCATCCGCATCTTCTTGGCTCGGACGAGCAGTAGCCCGGCGTCTAAGAAGGGCCCGTGATACACCCCCGGGAGATAGATCGTCCGGGCCGATACTCGCGGCAAGGCTTTCATGGCCGCCGGCAGGCTGGGCGGGGCGTCGTAGTAGGTCACAAACGCACGTTCTTCAGGGAATGACAGGGCGGCGGTGACGTTGCGCAAGGCTCGAGTGTGGTGCACGAAGTATGCGTCCGGGAGCCCCTCCTGGCGCGCCCGGGCCTCGACGAATTGGCTGAAGTCATCATTGCCGAAATCCGCGGCCCAGGCCACCTTGAGCCCGAGCCGATGCATGGCAACGGCGTTGTTGTACGTGCCCCCGGGGATCATGGCAAACCCGCTGCCGAAAACCTCGCGGCCGAGTTGCGGGAGACTCGGCAGTCCCGTGAAGACTAGGTCGAGGCAGTAATCGCCGACGACGAGTACGTCATACTCGGGCGACATGGGTTGAATCCTGCTCGTGTGCGTTCATGCGGGGCACGCGGCTTCAGCGCAAGGTCGGGAAGGTGGCCGCATGCCCCTGTCGGTAGCCTTCCAGGATCGCCCGGGCCTTCCCCGGATCGCGGACGAGCGGATGGAGCGTGAGCGCTTCCACCGCCTTGGCGTACGAGCCCTCGACCGCAGCCTCGACGGTCAGCCGCTCGTAAGCCTTGACCGATGTCATTAGGCCCAGTGCGTGCTCGGGCACCCCGCCGACGGCCAGCGGCCGGATCAGGCCGCGGGAGACCCAGGCCGGGATCTCGACCACGTCGGCGGCCTGCATCCCGGAGACCGCGCCGGCGTTGGGGATGTTGATGATCATCGGTCCGGAGGCGGCGCCGGACAGCCGCTCGATCAGATCGAGGGCCACGCCGGCATAGCCCTCGCCTTCCGTGTCGTCCGCCAGGCGCTCGATCAGGCCCTCGAGATTGCTGCCCGTTCCGGTCTCGCGCGCCATGTAGGAGGACGACCGCTGCCGACGATACTCGGCGTAGCGGGCCGCCATGCCGGCGCCGTCCCCCGAAGCGCGCAGCCGACGCAAGTCGAGGAGGAAATCGCGCGTGAGGCTCGTCAAGAACTCCCCGCGCGTTTGTTCGGAGCGCAGGATGTTCTCGACCGCCTCCGCCGTGGAATAGTAGTAGTACAGGTACTCGTTGGGGATCATGCCCAAGGCGGCGATGAGGTCGGGAGCGAAGGGCAGGCCAGGCAAGCCGCCGGTGGCCTGGATCATCGAGATGAACTGCGGCAGGTAGTCGTCGCCCCGATGGTAGATGGCCCGGATCCAGCCGAGATGGTTCAGGCCAAAGTAGTCGAGGAAGACCTCGTCGGCCGCCACCCCCAGGAAACCGGCGGCGACGCGCTGCATCGAGGCCGGGCCGTCGCAGATGCCGACGGCACGCGGCCAGCCGCCAGCCGAGGTCGCCGCCTGCGCGAGCAGGCCGGAGGGATTGGCGAAGTTGACTAGCCAGGCGTCGGGGCACGCGGTCCTCATCTCCTGCAGCAGCCCGAGCAGGACCGGTATGCTGCGCATGGCCATGGCGAAGCCGCCCGGTCCGGTGGTCTCCTGTCCCAGGAGACCGAGTTGCAAGGGGACGCGCTCGTCGGTGATGCGGGATTCCATGCCGCCGACGCGGAAGGTGGTGATGACGAAATCAGCACCCTGGAGCGCGGCCGCAAGCCGGGTAGTCGTGATCAAGGAGAACTGCGGCTCGATCCCGTAGTGCAGGCCGGCGTGCAGGGCGGCGATCAGGTCGAGGGCCTCGGCGTCGACGTCCATCAAGCGGACTTCCTCGATCGCCAGCCGCTCCTGGCGGCGCAGGAAGGCCTTGAGGATCAGTGGCGTGCGTACGCCGCCGGCGCCGATCACGGCGATTTTCACGTGGGCCTCGCGGACCAGCCAGTTCGTAAGCTCGAGGTCATGCCGGCTCTCTGGAGGAGCCGGCCGAGGTGGGCCACCGGCCTACTCCACCACGGCAGGCTGGCCGGCCCGCTGGCGTTCGGCCCGCTCGTGGAGCTGGCCCCGCAGGGTGCGGATATCGCGGGGGACAAAGAACAGCGCGCCGAGGTAAAGGAAGAAGCAGATGAGCCAGGCGGGAATGCTCGTCAGCAGGATGGCCGTCTTCAAGTTGGTGGCGTCGGCGATCACGCCTGCGACCAGCGGGGCTACCGCCGCGCCGCTGTTCTCAATGAATGACTCGACCGCGTTGGCCGTGCTGCGCACCTCGGGCAATGTGACATCGTAAATGGTGGCGACGACGTTGGGGGACGACAGGGGGATGAAGATGGCGGTCACACACATGAGGACGAAGAACGTCGTTCGGGCCTCGATGGGGGTCTGGATCGCCAAGAACATCAGGATGGCTCCCACCAACACGCCCACACTCGAGACAAGGATGCGACCGTTGGGCGTTCGCTTGAACAGCCAGTCGCCGAGCAAACCGCCCACGAAGTAACCCGAGGCGAGGATGAGGATCACCGGGGCCATGGTGAACAGGATGCTGTTCTCGTTGTACCCCCTCTCCTCGGCCAGGTAGGTGAAGAACCAATAGGTGATGACGTTCCATGGGAAGACGCCGGCGAAGCCCTGCAGGTAGACGAACCACAAGCTTCGTTTCTTGAAGATCTGACGGGCTGCACCCCACGAGAATCGGAACTGGCCGACCTCCTCCATGCCGGCGAATTCCGGCTCGGCTCTGCCGCGCGGCACTTCCTTCACGCCGAAGTAGATCACGAAGGCCAGCAGGATCCCCAGTGATCCCGTGATGTAGAACACGTTTCGCCAGCCGATGATCGGCGCCAGCATGAGGGCCAAGATCA
Organism: Anaerolineae bacterium; assembly: GCA_041479735.1. GTDB lineage: Bacteria > Chloroflexota > Anaerolineae > Anaerolineales > E44-bin32 > JBGOYQ01. The sequence goes on from JBGOYQ010000122.1 coordinate 3,026, forward strand.
TGCCGATCAAGTATCCGATCGGCTGGGTCAGATTGATCAGGCCGTAAATCTTGCCACGCATTTCTGGGCCGAAGTAGTCGGCGATAAGGCTGTACAGGCCCGGGTAGGAGGAGTCATCGATCCCGGTTGATGCGCGCGTTGCCAGGAAGATGGGGTAGGTAGGGGCGGCCGAGCTGAGCCAGGTGGTGGCGCCCCAGATGAAGGAAGCTAATGCCAGCAGCTTGGAGCGCGCGTAACGATCGTACAGGTACCCCCATAGCGGGTAGAGGACGGTGCCGACGATCAAGGCTCCCGTGAGGACCATCCCAAACTGGGTCTTGGTGATGCCGAAGGTCTTGATGATGTCGGGCGCCAGCGGACCGATGAGAAGGCGATCGGCCTGGTGCAAGAGCATGAAGGCGGCGAAGATGACGACAACCGACCAGCTATTGCGCGGTTTTCGGGCCATGCGGGAATCCTCGGTCACCTACCTAGGAAGCGCGTGGGACGATCGACAGAATCCGGCGGAGTATAGCGGATATGCAAGCTGGCCCGATACGGCCGAGGGAAGGCATTCCCCAACTTAGGACGGCAGCGCGCCAAGGAGGCCTTCGACGAATGGATGAAAGCGCACGTAGCGGAAGGCTTCGCCATAGCGCACGCCGGCGCGGCTACCGGTCTCCGAGGCCTGCGACTCCAGGGCCCAGGTCAGCGCCGCCATCGGATCGCTGGCCATTTCTCCCAGCAGGGCGCGCAGATCCATCCCGGCAAGCGTCGCTTGGCGCATGACATCCTCGACCAGGAACTCGACCTGGCTCTTATGCTCCGCCATGGCGGCGACCTTGGCGGCGAAGTTGTCGCTGATGTCGACGACGCGGTTTGTGCTGGGCACATGCTCGGTATACAGGTACTTCTCGGGCACGAAATGCGGCTCAAGGCCCTGCTGGAGGTGTTCCGGGTGCATCGAGGGCAGCGGCGCGAAGCTGACCGCGTCCGAGACGGCCCAGGCCATCGCCCGATGGTCGGGGTGAACTTCGAAGGGAGCGAAAGGATCCTCAGCGACGACGACGTCCGGTCGATGCTGCCGGATGGCGCGTACGACCTGCTCGCGCAACACGCCGGGCGTGACCTTGTCCAACTCGAGGTCCGGGTGGCCCAGGAAGATGGGAGGCTCCGCTCCCAATGCGGCGGCGCCGCGGCGCGCCTCCTCGGCGCGAATCGCCGGGAGGGCTTCGGGGCCGATGGTGAAGGAGCCGCAGCGGCCGTCGGTCGCGACGACGATGATCACCCGCGCGCCTTCGGCCGCCATCTTGGCCAACGTGCCGCCGGCGCTGAATTCGGCATCATCCGGATGGGGAACGAGCGCCAACACGGTCTTCGGCATGGCCACCTCCCAATGGGTTGTTCTGGGCCCTGACCCCTCAGTCCATCTGCACCAGCGTGAAGCGGCGCCACTCCACCCGGAGGGCGGTCAGGACCAGCGCTCGAGGCCAGCGGCTCATCGTCGTGCGGCCTACCCCTGCGTTGCCGCGGTTCCTGGCCGAACGGGCGCATAGTGGTCTTGATAGCGGCATGTCTCGTGCAGGCTGCAGTAGTCGCAAGCGGTGCCGGCCGC
>JBGOYQ010000123.1:0-4618 GCA_041479735.1 Anaerolineae bacterium
ACGGATCCGCGCGTGGCCAAAGTCACGTTGACCGGCAGCGTTCCCGTCGGGCAGCGGATCATCGAGATGGCCGGGATCAAGAAGGTGACCCTTGAGCTGGGGAACACCGGACCGGTCGTGATCGCCCCCGACGCCGATCTCGATTACGCCGCCAAGCGCTGTGCGGTCGGGGCCTACTACAACTCGGGCCAGGTGTGCATCTCCGTGCAGCGCATCTACACTCAGAAGCCGGTGTATGAGCCGTTCACCGAGCGCTTCGTCACGGCAAGCCAGGCCATGGTGGTCGGCGACCCGTTGGACGAGCGGGTGGATGTCGGGCCGATGATCGACGAGCGAGAAGCGATGCGGATCGAGGGATGGGTGGGAGAAGCGCAGGCTGGCGGCGCGCAGGTGCTCACCGGCGGCGGCAGGCGAGGCTCCGTCTATCCTCCGACCGTGCTGACCGGCGTGACGCCGGCGATGAAGGTCGTTGCCGATGAGGTCTTCGCGCCGGTCGCCTCGGTCATCGCCTGTGATGACTTCGAGGAGGCTCTCAGGCAAGCCGACGACACCGGCTACGGACTGCAGGCCTCCGTTTTCACCAGGGACATCCAGCGCGTATTCCAGGCCGTACGGCGCCTGAACTTCGGCGGGGTGGTCATCAACGACACTCCGGCCTTCCGGGCGGATCACATGCCCTACGGCGGCAATCGGCAGAGCGGGCTCGGTCGCGAGGGCGTGCGCTTCGCCATGGAGGAGATGACCAACATCCAAATGGTTGTGATTCGGACCGTTGGATGACGGCCGCTCCGGCCGACGGGTGACCGAGTGATCATCCATGTCCGGCTGCACACGATCCTCCGGCGGAAGACGCCGGAGGGGGTTATCGATCGCCTCGACCTGGAGCTTGGCCCCGAGGCGACAGTGGAGACCGTGTTGGGCCGGCTTGACATCAAGCTGCAGGGAAGATCGGTGCTGTTGGTCGTAAACGGCAAGCTCGTCGATCGTGCCGCCAGGCTAAATGACGGCGACGAGCTGCGCCTGGTCCCGGCGATTTCGGGAGGGTAACGGCAGGTCGGCGGCGTTACTCGAAATCGCGGGCACGCCATCCCACAGCCGGGAACCGTCTCAAATCAGCTTTCGGGTGTAGACGACCAGGTCATCGTCTGGAGCGTAGAACTCGGGGATGAACGCCGCGCGCGTGTAACCGGCGTGCTCGTAGAAGGCGCGCGTCGGCGCATAGTCCGTCCGGCCGGAGGTGTCCAGCACGATCATGCGACCGCCGGAGTTCCGGACCTCCGCCTCGACCTTGGCCAGGAGGGCTTTCCCCAGACCTTGCCCCTTGTGCCCCGCATCGATACAGATCCAATACAAATCGAATGTGCCGGTCGTCATCGGGGTTGGGCCGTGGCATGAGAAACCCACGACCTGGCCATCGATCTCCGCGGTTAAGAAGTGGTAGCCGTGATGGTCCGCGCGCGTCAGGTAATCGGTCAGCAGCTCGTCGACGGTGGCCGCCTCTTCGGGCGAAAAAAGAGGCTCTGCTCCGGCGATCCGGAGCAGAGCGGCTGAATCTTCCGGCCGGGTCGGGCGGAGGGAGATCATGCCCGTGCGGCGAGCGCCATCTTGACGATGTTCAAGACCATTGACTGGTAGGTGTGCCCGGCGGCCCGTGCCGAGCGGAAGAAGCCGGCGTCGTTGGCCAGGTCCGGGTTGAGGTTGGCCTCCAGGACGTAAGGGACGCCGTCTCGGAGTCGGATATCGACGCGAGCGTAGCCCTTGACTCCCAGGAGCCGGTAGGTCTGGATCGCGGCCGCCTCGACCGCAGCACGTTCGGAATCCGTGATGGCGGCCGGGCAGACCGCAGGCGATTGGCGATACTCCACCGATTCGGCGACCCACTTGGCGTTGAACGTGACGAACTGTCGCAGCGGATCGTCGGTCCAGGTGAACTTGATCTCGGAGATCGGCAAGATCTCCGGGTCGCCGTTGCCCCATAAGGCCACATTGATCTCGCGGCCGGCGATGTATTCCTCGACCAGCACCGGTTGATGGTAGGTCTGCAAGCAGATGGCGACGCGGGCGAACAGGTCCTCGGGCGTCGTCACGAGGGACTCCTGCGTCACGCCGAAGCTGCCGCCTTCGCCGACAGGCTTGACCAGGGCCGGCAGCGGAACCGATAGCAGCCGGTCGCTGGCGCGATGGAAGATCTGGTAGCGCGGCGTCCGCAAGCCTGCATTGTCCAGCAATCGCTTGGTGATCAGCTTGTTGCCGCTGCGCCGAAGGGCCTGATAGCTTGCTCCCGTGTGGGTGAAGCCGAGGGACCGCAACAGGCGCGGGACCTCGGGTTCGGTGAAGGCGCGCCCACCCAGGCTTTCGACTAGATTGAATATGACATGACGGTGCGGGTCGAACGGCTGCATCGCCTTGGCCAGATCGTCCCAGACCGCGACGCGATGGACGGCGCCGACCTCGCCTTCGAGCGCCGCAGCGACGCTGGCGGCCACATGGGCCGTCTCCTCGTCCGCCACGAGATCCTCGGGTCGACCGCGCTCCAAGCTGAGGGCCAGGCTGTACAGGACGACCACCTCGACCGTGCTCAGGTCCGTGACGCGACGCGGCAGGCGCCGGACGCGCGGCCGAGGCTCGACCTCAACCTGCGGTACGAGGAAGGTAAGCTGCTGGAGTTCGGGGACTACGGCAGACTCGAGCGTGGCGACGCGTGGCAGCACGCGCGCGACGCGGGCCCGCGCCCGATGTGGGCGCTTACTGGGGGGCTCCTCCGCATCGACGTCGGATTCGTTCTTCGCCGGCGGTAGGAATTGCATAGAGGGATCAGGGCGAGACCGAGTAGCCATGATCGACGATGTCTCTCCTAGCCGCCGGCAAGATGTAGGTTGGCGCGGGCGGCTATCTTGTACTCCACGGCGAGTGTATCACTTACGTTGAGTCAGGTCAAGGTTTCTAGGCTACCTGTTGGCAGCCATGGGTCCCATCGGGCACCCGTGGCGGTCCGGCCGAGAACTGCGAATCCGGGATTCGCGGGCTCGGAATCGCCTCCATCCGAGGCCTCGCGGCCAGGGCGGGATGACATTCGAGCCCTCGTGAAATCGGGTAGAGGCCCGGGGCTGGAGGGTCGGTGCCGGGTCGTCAGAACACGGCTGCGAGTTACGAGGTGATTGCCTCCGGCTCTCGCCGGCGGGAAGGAGGGCGGACATCCGGGCGCCGCCCGCCGGATTCTAGGGATCGTTGCGGACTTTCGAAGGCGTCTGGTGCCCATACTGCCACCAACGCGGGACGGTCGCCACGTGCGACACCGATTCGTGGATTAGAATCTCCAATCCGAGAGCCGACGGAGGTACAGTATGCTCGAGTCACTTGTGGTTGAGGATGTGATCCCCGGAAGCCCGAAGCAGATCTACGATGCTTGGCTGGACAGTAAGGGTCATGCCGCCTTGACCGGAGGCGGCTCAGCCAGCGTCGACCCGCGCCCTGGAGGCCGGTTCACAGCATGGGACGGCTACATCCTGGGGACGACTCTGGAACTGCACCCCAACCGCCGCATCGTGCAGGCGTGGCGCACGACAGAGTTCCCGGAGGGCAGCCAGGATTCCCGGCTGGAAGTCCTGCTGGAGCCGGTGAAAGGCGGCACCCGCGTGACCTTTCGCCACTCCGGCATCCCGGAAGGCCAAGGGCCGGAGTATGCGCAAGGGTGGTTGGACTACTACTTTGAGCCGATGAAGCGTTACTTCGCTGATATGGCCGCATGATTCGCGGCTTCCCGGCGCCGCGGGGATAGGTTTGATGCTCGGACTCGCGACCCTGTCGGGTCTGGCGGTCATCCTGGTCGCCGCTGCTGGTGGTTGTCGGGCAACCGTGGCTTCCCCTGCGCCAGGGCCGATGCAGCCCGGAGGAGTGTCCATGACGCCTACGACGTCGCCCGAGGCGAGCACGCCGCGCCCATCGCAGCCGGCCGCGATGAGGCTGCGTTCCTCGGCCTTTCTCGACGGCGCCGGGATACCCTCTCGGCACACCTGCAAAGGGCTCAACCTTTCCCCGCAGCTCGAATGGTCTGGCGCGCCGCAGGCGACCGAGGGCCTGCTCGTGTTCGTCTTCGACCCGGATGCCGGCCGCGCGCTAGGAGCGTCCGTTCCTGACGGATTTGTCCATTGGCTAGCGTTCGGCCTCACCCCTGACGTGACCCTGTTGCCGGAAGGGATTCCCACCGACCGGCTGGCGGGGCTGGGAGGCCGGCAGGCCCGGAACGATTTCGGACATCCTGCCTATCAGGGGCCTTGTCCGCCGGCGCGCCACCGCTACGTCTTCCGGTTGATCGCCCTCGACCGGGCGATCGACCTGCCCGCCGGCGTCGCCCCCGCTCGTGTCCTGGCTGCGATCGCGGGCCATGTGCTGGCACAGGCCGACCTCACCGGCGTGTTCGGACCGGCGCGCTAGCGGCCTGATTTCACGAGATCGAGGTTGAAGGTTTTCGAGAACTCTGCTGGGGCTCGCCGCGCCTACGGATGCTGCAGGTCGTAGGCGCGAAGGAACTCCTCGACCTGTGGCAGGCTGGGCAGTGCGGCACGCCCGCCGAGGGCCCGGGCGTTCAGCGCAGCTGCGGCGCTGGCGAGGCGGGCCG
>JBGOYQ010000124.1:0-4583 GCA_041479735.1 Anaerolineae bacterium
ATCCAAACCGTGCAGGTAGTGGTATGTGTGGCACAGCATCTCGGCCGCACCCTTGGATGCGGCGTAGGGCGACAGCGGCCGGGAGATGTCGGCGCCCTCGTGGAAAGGCCGCGGGTTATGTGCGCCGTAAAGGCTGGAGGTCGAGGCCTGCACGAACTTACCGACGCCGCGCTCGCGGCAAAGATCGAGCAGGTTCAGCGTCCCGACGGCGTTGGTCTGGGCGTAGACCCATGGGTCGCGCACGCTGGCTCGCACGCCGGCCCTGGCCGCCAGGTTGATCACCGCATCGTAACCGTCGCTCGCCCAGACCTGACCTAGAGCCTGCCGATCGGAGATGTCCGTCCGATGGAACTCGAATCCGGCCCTTCCTTGCAGCCGCGCCAGCCGCCAGTCCTTCAGCCGCGGGTCATAGGCGTCGTTGAGGTTGTCCAACCCATGGACGCGGTGGCCTTCGGCTAGGAGCAAGCCGGCGACGCGGGCGCCGATGAAGCCGGCCACGCCGGTGACCAGATAGCGGGGCATTACAGGCGGACCACTTTCGGATCGTGCACCCCGGCGGCGCCCATGGCGTTTCGCGTGTCGAAGATCAAGTGGGCCGCCCGGGCGATGGCCGGATAGTCGATGGAGGCGTGGTCGGTGACCACGACGACGCAGTCGGCTGCCGCTGCGGCCTCGATCGGATCGGCCACCGAGCGCAGGTCCCAACCCTCATGCTCGATAGCCGCTACGTACGGATCGAAGTACTCCACCCGGGCGCCCTTGTTCTGGAAGAGGCCGATGACGTCCAGTGCCGGCGATTCGCGCATGTCGGCCACGTTCGGCTTGTAGGCCACCCCCAACACCAGCAGCCGCGCACCCTTCAACGCCTTACCGGAGTCGTTAAGCACATTCTGCACGCGCTCGACCACGTAGCGCGGCATGTTGGTGTTGATCTCGCTCGCCAACTCGATCATCCGTGCGTTGTATTTCAGACTCTTGAGCTTCCACGACAGATATAGCGGGTCGATCGGGATGCAGTGGCCGCCCAATCCCGGCCCCGGCGTGAAGCGCATGAAGCCGAACGGCTTGGACGCGGCGGCATCGATCACCTCCCAGACGTCGATCCCCAACCGCTCGCACATTTGCGCCATCTCGTTGACCATGGCGATGTTGACCGCCCGGAAGGTATTCTCCAGAAGCTTGGTCATCTCCGCCACCTCGGCCGAGGAGACGGCGACCACATTCTTCATCGCTTGTCCGTACATGGCGGCTGCCACTCGACCGCACGCCGACGTGATCCCTCCGATCACCTTGGGTGTGTTTTCCGTTGTCCAGTCCTTCCGGCCGGGATCGACGCGCTCCGGCGAGAACGCCAGGAACAGATCCGTCCCAACTCGCAGTCCGGTCGCCTGCAGCTCGGGCAGCAACATTTCCCGGGTCGTGCCCGGGTAGGTTGTCGACTCGAGAATGACGACCATCCCCGGGTGCAGCGCCGGGACAAGCGCCTGAGTCGCCGATATGATGAACGACAGATCGGGGTCGCCCGTCTTGCGCAGGGGCGTAGGCACGCAAATGCTGATCCCGTCGACCTGCTTCAGCTCCTTCATATCGGTCGTCGCCCGCAGCGTGCCCTTCTTGACCAGCGGCGCAATCCGGTCGTCGCGGATGTCCTCGATGTACGAGCGGCCTTGGTTGACCGACTCGACTTTACGGGCGTCCAGATCCAGTCCGATGACCCGGCAACCTGCCTCGGCCAATACGACGGCCAGCGGCAGCCCGACATAGCCAAGCCCGAGGATGCCCACCGTCCCCTGATGATTTCGGAATCGGTCGATCAACGTCTGGGCGGCGGGCGGCAGGGTCTCTGGTTGGGAAGGCATGGCAGGAAGATTCTCCCGGTCCTAGAACAACGTCAATTGCTGGGCGGAGTCGGGCGGTTTGTCTGTAGAGGGTTGCTGGCTCTGCACGCGGGCAACCAGCGCGGGCAGCCTGGCGAAATCCGCCTCGATATCGCGGCGCAGGGAGGGTTGATGCAGGGCGGCGGCGGGGTGATACATCGCCACGACCAACCGCCCGTTGACTGTCCGGCCCTGGCCGTGTATGTCGCTGATACGGACGTTGGGGAAGAAGCGCGCCATCGAGTAGCGCCCGAGGGTCACGATTACCTTGGGCTGAATTGCCAGAATCTGGCGCTCAAGGTAGCCGGAACATGCGCCGATTTCCTCCGGCAATGGGTCGCGGTTGCCCGGCGGGCGGCACTTGACGACGTTGCAGATGAATACCTGCTCACGCCTCAGGCCGATGCTCGCCAGCAGGTCCTCCAGGAACTTGCCCGCCGCACCGACGAACGGACGCCCCTGCTCGTTCTCGTGAAAGCCGGGGCCTTCGCCGATGAACATGTAGTCCGCCTTCGACGGACCCTCGCCCGGGACGGCAAGCTTGCGCGACAGGTGCAGCTTGCAGGCTGTGCATGCCCGCACCTCGGCGGCGATCACGCTCAGTTCGTCTTCGGCGCTCAACCGGCGGCTCCTGCGGCTTCGTCTGCCCGCGCCGACAAACCCGTAAGCGTCATCAACAGCGCATCCTCTTCGTTATCGCGGTAGTAGGCCGCTCGTCGCCCCACGACCTGGAAGCCGAACTTGCGATACAGGTTGATCGCGGCCTCGTTGGAGGCCCGGACTTCCAGCGTGGCCATGTCCGCGCCAAGATTCCGGGCGGCGTCCATCGCGTGGCTCAGCAGCAACTCGCCCAAGCCTTGGCCGCGGCGCCCGGGATCGACGGCGATCGTACTGATGTGCGCTTCGTCGACGATCAGCCAGTACCCGACGTAGCCGACAATGGCGCGGTGGTTCTCCTGTCCCATTTCGGCCACCATCAGGTGGGCGGCCGGGTTCTCGCTAAGTTCGAAGCGGTAGCTGCGTTCCGGCCACGGGAGGACGAAGGACGAGTGGTCGATCTCGAGTACCGCCGGCAGGTCCGCAAGGGTCATCGGCCGCACGTTGGCCGATGGGGGCGATGGGCTCACGCCGTTCGCACGACCTCGGGCTTGAGATAGATTGGGTTCACCGCTGCCGGATCTCCCGAATCGCCCGAGCGGACCCGTTCCCAAGCTATCTCCGCCAGGCAACTCGGTCGGCGAACACACTGCGCCGGAGGGGCCAACCGCACGCCCACCACCTCGGCCAAAGCCGCGCGTGTCGGGCCGTCCAACTCACCCACGACGTACGTCGGCTCCCCCAGGTTGGCTTCGAGCTCGGCCCACGCCAGGCTGACCACTTCGGAAATCGGCTGCCAGGCATGAGCCTTCCATTTGTACCACATCCCGGCCGCGCGCCCTCGGCCGGCGCGGATCAAGGCCAGCATCGGCTCGTCCTGCTTCGGCTGCGCACGCGCCAGAATATCGAAGGTCGGCACGCCGATGAGGGGCAGGTTGTGTGCCAGCGCCATGCCTTTGGCCAGCGCCAGCCCGATGCGGAGCCCGGTGTACGAGCCCGGCCCGATGGCCACGGCCAGGGCGGTCAGACCGCTGGCCGAAATGCCCTGCCGGCGAAGCGCCAAGGCCACCTCCGGCGCGATCTCGACCGTCTGGCGTCCGCCGCCCATCCAGATGGTCTCGGCCCGCACCTCGGCACCGTCGTGCAACGCTAGGCCGACCATTTGTGTGGCAGTGTCGAGCGCCAGCAACACGGCTAGCCTCCGAAAGCGGCCTTGCGAAACTGCTTCAGGCTCACCTCGGCGCGTGGGCCGACCGCTTCCATCCGCATCCCTCGCCTGAGGTCATCAACCCATTTCAGACGGACCCACAACGCCCGTGGCGGCAGGCAGGCCTCGACCCGCTCGGGCCACTCGACCAGTACCGGTCCGCCGCCCTCCAGCACCTCGGACAAGCCTAGCATCGCCGCCTGCCCTGCGTCAGCCAGCCGGAAGGCATCGAAGTGATAGAGCGTCTGGCCGTCGGCCCGATGGTATTCGTTGATCAGGACGAAGGTCGGGCTCGTAACCGCGTCGAGCGAACCCCAGCCGCGGGCGATTCCCTGGGCCAGCGTCGTCTTGCCGGCGCCCAAGTCGCCTGCCAGGCAGACCAGATCCCCCGGCTTGATCAACTCGCCCAGTCGCACCCCCAGTCGTTGGGTCTGCTCCGGGCTGTGGCTGACAAACTCGAGGCTGCGCTCGTCGAGGATGGGCATGGGTCGGGCGGCATTATACGTCAGCGACCCGACGGCCACAAGCAGACCGCCGTCACTTTCCCCACTCGGGCCTCCGTGTTACCATCCGGAGCGTGCACATCCTGGTCATCTCGGACATCCATGCCAACCTGTCCGCCCTCGAATCGGTACTCGAGGACGCGGGGGAGGTCGATGCTGTCTGGTGCCTGGGCGACCTGGTCGGCTATGGGCCGGATCCCAACGAGTGCATACGGCGAATTCGGAACCTCCCCGGCCTGCTGTGCCTGATCGGCAACCACGATCAGGCTGCCTTAGGCAACATTCCGCTGTCGCGGTTCAACAGCGACGCCCGCCAAGTCGTCGCCTGGACCATGGAGGCGCTCAATGAGGAAAGCCGTTCCTATCTGCGCACACTCCCAAGCCAGATCCTGACCCCTC
>JBGOYQ010000125.1:0-4564 GCA_041479735.1 Anaerolineae bacterium
AGATCGTCCGCATTCACAAGAACGAGTACCTCGACTCGCTGGTCCTGATGAATCTGTCGAACGACGTGTCCGGCTGGCCGGGAGTCCGACAGGCGGTCGTGGTCATGGGCACCGACAGCAACCGGCACATCCTCGAGCAGGTCGGGTTGATGGCCGGCGAGGCTCTGTCAGCCACCCCGCGCGATCTGATCGTCGCCGCGGAACTGGAGCCCTCGTTGAGCGAGGCCGAGTTCCTGCCGCGGCTCGAGGAACGTATCCGGCAGAAGCCGCGCGGTGCCACGGCCGAAGGCAGCTTCGATCGGCTTGAGGCTGCCCTTGCAGCCCGACCCCAGGCCCGGCTTGTGTCCATCTCGGTGCCGGGGGAATATGCGGCGGGCCTCGCGCGCGAGGCGCTCGAGCACGGCCGGCACGTGTTCTGCTTCAGCCAGCACGTCTCGATCGACGACGAGATTGCCCTCAAGCGACTGGCCGTCAAGCGAGGCTTGCTGATGATGGGACCGGATTGCGGGACGGCGATCCTGGACGGCTGCGGTTTGGGATTCGCCAATCGGGTGCGCCCCGGAACGATCGTACTAGTCAGCGCCGCCGGGAGCGGCCTCCAGGAGGTCGTGTGCCTGATACACCGCGCAGGTGGAGGCGTCTCACAGGCGATCGGGGTGGGCGGACGTGACATGCGCAGCCCGGTGGACGGCCTGATGGCCGAGGCGGCCGTGCGTCTCCTGGGCGGCAGCCCGGACACGCACGTGATCGTCGTGTTGGCGAAGTCGGCCTCGCTCGAAGCCCAGCGTCGCGTGCTTCGCGCCGCGAAGGCCACACACCGGCCGCTGGTCGTCGACTTCCTTTCGGCGGAAGGCTCGGGCCTCGACGGTGAAGACGTGATCGTGGCGGATACCTTCGAGGCCGCAGCGCGCCAAGCCTTGCGGCTCGCAGGCGTCGTTTGGGGCCTGCCGCCAACTGACGACGCCCTTCATGAGGCGCTGGCGTCCGCACTGCGCCGTTTGCCTCCCGGTCGCCGCCTCTTGCGGGGACTGTACGCCGGGGGCAGCCTGTGCGCCGAGTCGGCGCGCATCCTGGCCTCGCATGGAGTCATGACCGAGACCAACCTGGATGGCCCCCTCGGCCAACGCCCGATGGGCCACCAGCTGATCGATCTGGGGGCGGAGGAGTACACCGCCGGCCGGGCGCACCCGTTCATCGACCCGCGGTTGCGTGAGATCGAGGTGGCACAGGCGTTCACCGACCCAACTGTCGGGGTGTTGTTGGTGGACGTCGTGCTCGGGTGGGGATGCCATCCGGACCCGGCCGGGGCCTTGGCGGCCGGGCTGCGCAAGGCGCGTCCGGCGGACGGCGGAGGACCGGTCGTGATCGCCTGCCTGTGCGGCACGCCCGAGGATCCGCAAGGGCTCCGGCAGCAGCAGGCCAGATTGGTTGAGGCAGGGGTACTGGTCCTCGACAGCAATGCCGCCGCGGCGGAACTTGCCGCCGAGGCAGTCGATCGGCTCGGGAGGTCTTGATGAACGACAATGGCGCTGCCCCCGCGGCATCCAGTCTGTTGGGGGAAGAAAAGGTGGTCGTCAACATCGGCGCGGCAGTGTTTGAGGAGTCGCTCCGGCGCCAGGGAGTCGAGGTTGTGGTCGTCCGCTGGCAACCGCCGCGCGACGTGCCGGGCGATGTCGCCGCCTTATTGAAGGAGCTTCTCTAGGAGGACGCGTGTCCGACGTCAAGAGCAAGATCGACCAGGCGAACCGGCGTGTCGTCGAAATACTTGCCAAGAGCCAGCCGGTGTGGATCGGGTGCCGACCGGCGCTCGAAGTGATCCCAGGCATGACCCGGGAGACCGTCCTGCATGCCGGACCTCCGATCGCTTGGGACCGGATGTGCAATCCTATGCGAAAAGGCATACAGGGTGCGCTGGTCTATGAGGGACTGGCGGGGGACCTGGAGGAGGCCGAGCGGCTGGCGGGTTCGGGTCGGATCACGTTGGCGCCGTGCCATCACTACGGCGCCGTGGGAGGCATGACGGGCGTCACCAGCGCCTCGATGCCAGTCAACGTTGTCCGCGACGAGACGTCTGGCACCCTGGCGTACTGCGCACCGCACGAAGGCGCCTCACCGCATGGGTTCGGATGGGGGACGTGCGACGAGGCGACCGTCCGGCACGCGCGCTGGATTCAGGAGGAGTTGGGACCGGTCCTGGACGCCAGCCTGCGCTCGGCGGGCGGCGTTAATATGAAGCAGGTCGTCGGCCGGGCGATCCAGATGGGGGACGAGGATCACGGCCGATGCGGTGCCGCCACGCTTTTGTTGACGCGCGAGTTGGCGCCGCACATCGTGCGCCTCGACATGCCGAAGGAAGTCCTGGGCAGGGTCATGGACTTCCTGCTATCGGCCGACATCTTCGCCCTACACGTGATCATGGCGGCTGCCCGTGCCACCGTCGAGCCGGCTAAGAATGTCCCCTATTCTTCCATCGTCACCACGATGGCCAGGAACGGCGTCGAGTTCGGTATCAAGGTCAGCGCCTTGGGCGACCGGTGGTTCACCGGTCCGGCGCAGAAGATCCAGACGGTGTTCTTCTCCCCAGAATGGACCGACGCCGACGCGACACCCGACATCGGTGACAGCAGCATCGTCGAGACGGTCGGGCTGGGAGGCCTGATCCACGCCGCTGCACCGGTGGCAGAGTTCGGTTTCGGCGGGTCGTACGCCGACGCCGTGCGCAAGACCGAGCAAGCCTATGCCTTCTGTGCGGGAGAGCACGAGGCCTGGACGATCCCCACCCTGGACTTCCGCGGCGTGCCCCTGGGCATCGACATCCGCAAGGTGCTGCAGACCGGGGTCGCCCCGATCCTCGACACGGCGACCGCGCACAAGGACGGCGGCAAGATCGGTGTCGGCGAAGCCCGGGCGCCGATGGAGGCGTTCGAGTCCGCACTTCGGGCATTCGGCAGGCAGATGGAATCCGAACCGGTCAAGGGCTGAAGGCGCCTCGTAACGCGTGACGGGGGCAAAGGAGCGGCATGGGTAGTTTCGTGGGATACCGGTGCTCGGTGTGCGGGAACGAGTACGGGCCGGCCGATGTCACCTACACCTGCCCCAAGGACGGCGGCAACTTGGACGTCGTCCTCGATTTGGACACCATCCGCAAGGAGACGACTCCCGACCGGATCGCGTCCTCCCGTGAGGCATCCATCTGGCGCTATCTGCCGCTGCTGCCGGTGGGCGATCCCGGCCATCACGGCACCCCCTTGCACGCGGTCGGGTGGACACCCATGTTCCGGCCGGCGCGACTGGGCAACCATCTTGGACTGTCGCACTTGTGGCTGAAGGACGACGGCCGCAACCCCACAGCGTCCTTCAAGGACCGGGCCAGCGCGGTCGCGGTTGCCCGAGCCCAGGCAATCGGTGCGGACATCATCGTGACGGCGTCGACCGGCAATGCCGGAGCGGCCCTGGCGGGCATGGCGGCCGCGGCCGGCCGCCCGGCTGTCATCCTGGCCCCGAAAACCGCACCGCCGGCAAAGGTTGCCCAGCTGTTGATGTTCGGAGCGCGCGTCTTCCTCGTCGATGGTACCTATGATGAGGCCTTCGACCTGACGCTAGAAGCCTCGAATGCCTTCGGGTGGTACTGTCGGAACACCGGCTACAATCCGTTCACGGCCGAGGGCAAGAAGACGGCGGCGTTCGAGATCTGTGAGCAGCTTACCTACCAGCTTGAGGACGGGCGAGCAGCCTCCTCGGCCGTCACGCGACACTGGGTCGCGCCGGATGCCATCTTCGTTTCAGTCGGAGACGGGAACATCATCTCGGGCCTACACAAGGGGCTGAAGGATCTGCTCGCCCTGGGGTGGATCGAGTCCATGCCGCGGCTGTACGGCGTGCAGGCGGAGGGGTCGGCGGCGATCGCCCGCGCCTTCGAGCGCAACTCGCTGGAGATCGAGCCGGTCCACGCCGACACGCTCGCCGATAGCATTTCGGTCGACCTGCCGAGGGACGGACGTCGGGCGGTCCAGGCGGCAATGGAAACCAAGGGGAGCTACCTGGTCGTGCCGGATGCGGCCATCCTGGCGGCGATGCGGGATCTCGCTCGCGAGGCGGCGGTATTCGCCGAGCCAGCCGGGGCGGCAGCCTACGCAGGGCTGGTGAAGGCGGTCAAGGATGGACTGGTAGGTGCCGAGGCGCGAGTCGTCGTCCTCAATACCGGCAATGGGCTCAAGGACGTGCGCGCGGCGATGCAGGCCGCCGGCGAGGCCACCGTCATCGATCCGACGCTTCCCGCGCTGCGGCGGGCACTGCAGCCGGAGGGGGAAAAATGACACTCGACATCCCGAAGGTAACCTTCTCGGTCGTCGCGCCGATCTACAACGAACGGGAGAACATTCCCGAACTGTATCGAAGGGTGCGATCGACCATAGAAGGCATGGGCGAGACCTGGGAACTCATCCTGGTCGACGACGGGAGCACCGACGGCTCGACCGATGCCATCCGCGCATTAGCCGCGCAAGACCAACACGTCCGCCGGGTGCTGTTCGCCCGCAACTTTGGCCACCAGATCGCGGTGACG
>JBGOYQ010000126.1:0-4543 GCA_041479735.1 Anaerolineae bacterium
CACACATGCTCTCGTTGATGTCGAACAGGCGCACCAGATGGTCGTAGGCGTCCCGGATGTAGATGCGGTCCCGCGGTTCGATGATGGCGTACCCATCGCGCGCCAATGGTACATGCGGGCCGCCGCCTGCACAACGCCTCGGCGGACCTGCCTGCTATAATCCGCCAGCATGCAAGCGACGACTCCTCACGCCGCTCGGCGTATCGCTCGCGCCACCAGCGTCGTCATGATCGGGATGGCGCTCTCGAGCGTCATCGGCATCCTGGCCACGATGCTGATCTCGCGCGCCTTCGGGACGAAGCCCGAGCTGGATGCGTTCAATGCCGCCAACCGGCTGAGCGAGATACTGTTCAGCCTGATTTCCGGCGGCGCGCTGGCGTCCGCCTTCATCCCCACGTTCGCAACCTTCCTGGCTCGCGAAGACGACGCGGGCGCCTGGCGCCTGGCCGCCTCGATCGCCAACATCGTCTTGCTGCTGATGACGGCGGTTTCGGCCGTGATCTGGATTGCCGCCCCCTGGTTGGTGCCGCATCTCCTGGCGCCGGGCTTCACCGACGCGGCACAGATCGCGATGACGGTCGGGCTGCTGCGCATCATGCTGCTGACCAGCATCATCTTCGGCCTCAGCGGGTTGCTGATGGGCGTCCTCAACGCCTATCAGCGTTTCACCCTGCCAGCACTGGCCCCGGCGTCCTACCGGCTGGGGCAGATCCTGGGCCTTCTGGTCCTGGTTCCGAGGTGGGGGATCTACGGCCTGGCCTGGGGAGCCGTCTTTGGATCCGCGTTGCACTTTCTCATCCAGATTCCCGGCCTGAGGGGGCTCGGCCCGCGCTACGCCTGGCAGCTCAACTTGAAGGATCCGGCCATCCGGCAGGTCGGTCGGCTGATGGGGCCGCGCGTCCTGGGCGTCGCCGTCGTCCAGATCAACTTTCTGGTCAACATCATCCTGGCCTCGGCACAGCCGGTTGGCAGCGTATCCGCATTGACCTACGCGTTCACCATCATGACCACGGCGTTGTTGCTCATCGGCCAAGCACCCGGCATCGCCGTCATGCCAACCTTTTCCACCCAACTAGCCCGCGGCCAGACGGATGAGTTCCGATCCACGCTGGCCCGGGCCCTGAGCGGCGTCTTCTTCCTGGCGCTCCCCGGCAGCCTGGGTTTGATCATGCTGCGCGGGCCGATCGTCCGCTTGCTGCTCGAGCGGGGCGCATTCGATCAGCATTCGGCGGATCTCGTCGCCTGGGCCCTGTTATGGTTCGCCGCCGGGCTGGTGGGACATTCGCTGCTCGAGATCGTCGCCCGCGGTTTCTATGCCCAGCAGGATACGCGCACCCCGGTGATCGTCGGCGCGGCGGCCATGAGCCTCAACGTCCTGCTTAGCCTGGCCCTCGCGGCGCTGTTCGGCCGGCTCGGCTGGTTCCCACACGGCGGGCTGGCGCTGGCCAATTCGTTGGCGACCGCGTTGGAAGTGTCAACCCTGCTGCTGTTGATCCGGCGCAGGCCCGGCGGCCTCGGGCTCGGCTTCCTCAGGCGTGGCATGTGGGCGACGATCGCCGCGAGCGTGGCGATGGGCCTGGCCTTGTGGGGTTGGCTCGCGGCTACGCCCGACCGCTCCACGTGGGTGATCGGTCTGGGCGGCGTGTTGGTTGGAGGCGGGGTCTACTGGCTAGTGGCTCGCGTCCTCGGTTCACCCGAAGCCCGCGAGATCCCACGCTTGCTGCTCAGGCACCGCGGCTGAGCCTCACGCTGGGCGATTATCGGTCAAACGGCGGCGAGATCAGGCGTGCCACAAGGCGATGGTCAATTGCGCCACGCCTAGCCCCAGGAGCAGGCCGACAAACGCCTCCAAGGGTGAATGTCCGAGCACCACGCGCAGTTGCTCCTCTCGCAGCGGGTGCCCCACCACCAGGTCGTTGACCATGGCGTTGATGATCTCAGCGTGCCGGCCCGCCTGGCGGCGGATCCCTGTCGCGTCGTAGATCACGACCATCGCGACGACGATCGCCAGCGCGTAGATCCCCGAGCCGAAGCCTTGCGTCAGGCCAATGGCATGCGCCACGGCCGTCACCAGCGCCGAATGCGACGACGGCATGCCGCCGGCGGTGAACAACAGCGACCAGTTCCAATGGCCCTTGCGGAAGAACTCGATCGGCAGCTTGATGGTCTGGGCGATCGTCCAGGCGAGGAGTGCCGCGATCAGGGGCGAGTTGTGAAGGACGTTGGCGATGCTCATGCGGGCTCTTCCGACTCCAGGTCGGTGTCCTCCAGTGGCTCGACCCCCTCGGGCGTCAGCGCTTTCAACTTCAGCTCGGCCTGCTCGAGCAGTCTTCCACAGCGGGCCGCCAACGCCTGCCCTCGCTCGAACAGGCTGAGGGCTTCCTCCAGCGGGGGGTTGCCGGATTCCAGGCGCGCCACCAGAGTTTCCAGTTCCAGGAATGCTTGCTCGTAGCTGAGATCCTCGGTCGGCTTCGCCTTGGCTTTGGTCATGCCTCAACCTTTGGCAATCATACGTCGGTCGTCAGGTTCCCACAAGCTACATGCCGTCACGGGCCGACTTCGGCCTCGAACGTACCGTCGGCGACGCGGACTCGCAGCTCATCTCCCGGGGCGACTTCGGCGACCGAGCGCACGACCTTCCCGGTTTGCGCCCGACTCACGACGGCATAGCCGCGGGCCAGCACGGCCGACGGACCGACGGCCCGCAGCGTCTGCGATAGTCCGGAGAGGGCCGCCCGTCTCAGGCTCAGGTGATGGTGCACGCCGGATGCCGCCCGGGCGAGCAGGTCATCCAGCCGCTGCCGGGCGCTGGCGACTTGTGCGCGCGGCGACAGGATCCGCAATGCGTCCAGCTGCCGATCGAGGGCCCAGCGCTGCGCCGCCAGACTGCCGGCGAAGGCGCGCGCCAACCGCTCGCGCGCCCGCCGGACCGCTAAGGATAGCTGGGCACGGTCGGGGGTGACGATCTCAGCCGCCGCCGACGGGGTCGGTGCCCGCATGTCGGCGACAAAATCGGCGATGGTGAAGTCGGTCTCGTGGCCCACGCCGCTGACGACTGGCGCCTGCGATGCGACGATGGCCCGCGCCACGCCCTCGTCGTTAAAGGCCGCCAGGTCTTCGATCGAACCGCCGCCGCGGACCAGCAGGATGACATCCGGCCGGACCAGCCGGTTCAGCCCTCGCAGCGCGGCGACGATTCCGGCGGGTGCATCGTCTCCTTGAACGGCGGTCGGCGCCAGGGTGACCTCCGCCAGCGGGAACCGCCGCTTGAGCACATGCAGAACGTCTCGCAAGGCGGCCCCGCTCGGCGAGGTCACTACGCCGATGAGCGCCGGCCAGGTCGGGAGCGGCCGTTTGCGAGCCGGTTCGAACAGGCCCTCGGCCTCCAGCCTGGCCTTCAGACGCAGGAACTCCTGGAACAGGGCGCCCTCGCCGGCCAGACGCACCGCGTCCGCGTAAAGTTGATATTGCCCGCCGGCCTCATACACACTGACGCGACCATGCACCTCGATCGAATCCCCGGCGCTCGGCATGACCAGCACTCGGGCGGCATCGGGTCGCCACATGATGCAGCGCAGCGAGGCCTGCGTGTCTTTGAGGGTGAAGTACACATGCCCGGAGGCCGGCCGCGAAAGGTTCGACACCTCGCCGGCTACCCATACATCCTGCAGACGGTAGTCTGTCTCCAACAGGCCGCGCACGCGTCGGGTCACGTCGGTCACTGTCAGGACAGCGGAATCGGAGCCGAACAGCTGCAACTGAGGCATACGCGGCTAGCATACCCCCCGCTCGTGGCCGATGTCAACCGACGGGTATAATCCACCCGACTGGCCCTCAACTCGCAGTCTGCCGGCGAGGTCGGGCAGGAGCATCGATGGCCGAGAAGCTCGAGGTTCAGATCGGCGAGGCGCTCAAAGCCCAGGCGCACACGATAGCCTTGGGAGAATCGTGCACCGGTGGATTGGTCGGCCACCGGATCACGCAGGTCCCGGGTTCGTCGGAGTACTTTCTGGGGGGCGTGGTTGCCTATGCCTACGAGGCCAAAGAACGGCTGCTCGGCGTTCACCACCGCACGTTGTATGAGCACGGCGCCGTCAGCCGGGAGACGGCGATCGAGATGGCCCATGGGGCCCGCCTGGCTTTCGGCGCGGACTACGGCCTGTCGGTCACCGGCATCGCCGGCCCGGCCGGCGGCCTGCCCGGCAAACCGGTGGGCCTGACGTGGATCGCGGTCAGCAGCCGGCAGGGCGAACAGAGCGAGGAGCACGTCTGGCAGGGAGACCGACAGGCGAACAAAGAGCGATCGGCCGAGGCGGCATTGCTGCTCTTGCTCCGCGTGCTTGAGGACAAAGCATGAACGATCCGATCGCCGTCGAAGCCCGGTTCGAGCCGGACGGGAGTATTCAGCCGGGCGCGCTGGTCTGGCATGACCTTCGGATCGATGTGCAGTCGGTGGGGCGCCAGTGGGACGAAGACGATGGCCGTCACATCCTGGTGCTGTCCGCCGGGAAGCAGGCCGAGCTGGTCTATCGCCCGGCCGACG
>JBGOYQ010000127.1:0-4534 GCA_041479735.1 Anaerolineae bacterium
ATGGCCATCATCCTGTCCTTGATCATGTTCGTCTCGAGCTATCTTAACTTCCGATTCGTCAAGACCGAGGTCGAGTATTAGCCGTCCGGGGATAGACGCGGCCCTCCGTCGCCGCGAAAGCGAGACCGATCATGGCCAATCAACGTAAGATACTCAAGTGGGGGGTGGCGGGCTTCCTATGCCTGTTCGCCATCCTGTATCTGTTCCCTTACGTCTGGATGGTCGGCATGTCCTTCAAGCCGGATGCGGAGATATTCTCCGGCCGGATCTTCCCCGCGGTACCGACCCTGGAACAGTACGATCGGCTGTTCAATGGCTATCATTTCAAAGACTTGACACTGATCGTTCCGTTCGCCCAGTACTACAAGAACACCATCATCGTCACCCTGAGCAGCCTGGTCCTGGTCGTCCTGACCGACGCCCTGGCCGCCTATGGGTTCGCCAAGTTCACCTTCCGCGGCAAGACCTTCCTCTTCTGGCTGATGATCGGAACGATGATGCTGCCGATCTACGCTACGTTGATCCCGACCTTTTGGCTATTCTCGAAGATCGGGCTGATCAACACCTACCACGCGTTGATCTGGCCAAGCATCATCGATGCTTACGGGATTTTCCTCCTCAGGCAGTACATGGAGACGATTCCCAACGAGCTGATCGACGCCGCCAAGGTCGACGGCGCTGGGCCGTTCCGCATCTTCTGGCGCATCATGGTCCCTCTCAGCCGCCCTGCCTTGGGCACGTTGGTCGTTTTCCGCTTCCTTTTCATCTGGAACGATTACCTGTGGCCGCTGGTCGTCCTGCGCAAGGAATCGATGTTCACGCTGCCCCTCGGTATCGCCAACATGCAGCTGCGCCAGGGCATGGTCGTATGGGGAAGCCAGATGGCCGCCTCGGTCCTGGCGACTGTTCCGGTCATCATCCTGGTGCTGGTCATGCAGCGGCAGTTCCTGCGCGGCCTGACGGCGGGCGCCTTCAAGGCGTAGAGGCCGGCTATGGGGCTGAAACTCACGGTGATCGGCGGGGCGAGTAGCTACACTCCCGAGCTGTTTGTCGGGCTGCTGTCGCCGGAGTCGCGCCTGCCTGTCGACGAGGTCGCGCTGCTGGACCTGGATCTCGCCAGGTTGGAGCTGATCACCGGCGTATCTCGTCGCCTCCTTGGCGAGGCCGGCCGCGATCTTCGAGTGAGTCCGACCCAGAACCAGGAAGCGGCGATCGACGGTGCGGACTTTGTCATCCTTCAGATTCGCGTTGGAGGCGCGCAGGCACGGATTCGGGATGAGACCTTGCCGATGGAATTCGGCATGGTCGGCAATGAAACGACCGGGCCGGGCGGTTTCATGTGCGCCCTGCGGACGGTGCCGGTTGCCCTGGAGTACGCCCAGGCGGTCGAGCGTTGGGCACCGCACGCGTGCCTGCTCAACCTCACCAATCCGGCCGGAATCGTGACCGAGGCCCTGCTCAAGCACAGCCGGATTCCCACCGTCGGATTCTGCAACATCCCTATCAACCTCACCTACGGTCTATCTCGCCTCCTGGGGGTGCCGCCCGCCCGAGTGGACATCGACTACTTTGGTCTGAACCACCTGGGATGGCTGCGCCGGGCGTTCGTCGACGGGGAGGAAGTGCTCGCCGGGCTGCTGGCTGAGGCGAGCAGCCGCGAAGCTCGGCTGTACGTCCACGGGCTCGTGGATGAGCTGATCGACCCGGAATGGCTGCTACTTCTGGGCATGGTCCCGAACTGGTACCTGCGCTATTTCTATTACACCGACCGGGTGTTGGGAGAGGACCGGCAAGCAGCTCAGACAGATGGGCAGAAGGATATCCTGGCGGACGAGCAGCTCCACCGTCTCTACACACGGCAAGGCTTCGTTCCAGAAGCGAGCGCCATCCTGGCCGGGAAGGGAGGGGCGCAATACTACGAGCCCGTCCTCCAGGTGATGGACGCCATCATCCATGACACCGGTGCTGTTATCGTGGCCGACGTCCGCAACGGCGGGGCCTTTGTGGATCTGCCGGCCGACGCCTGCGTGGAGGCCCCGGCGCGCTTTGCCGGCAACGACATGCGGGCCATGCCCTTCGGGTCGTTGCCTGAGGGAGTCCGTGGTCTGGTGCAATCGGTCAAGGCCTACGAAGGTCTGGCGGTCGAAGCGGCGATATCCGGCGATCGTGGGAAGGCCGTGACCGCGCTCGTGGCGCACCCCTTGTGCGGATCGTATCCCAAGGCGGCGGCCTTCCTCGAGCGTGCCCTGGTGGCCCACCGGTTGCACTTGCCGAGGTTCTTCGGCGCGCCATCATTTGGGGTAGGGGCGAGTGCGGGTCGGGGAGCTATCGGCCCGGCGCGTGCAATGGAGAGTTGACGGATGAAGGTTGCGGTCATCGGGGGAGGGTCGACCTATACCCCTGAGCTGGTGAGTGGATTCCTGGCACGCACCTCGGCCTTGCAGGTGCGCGAACTCGTGCTGATGGACATCGACGCCGCGCGCTTGGAGATCGTCGGCGGCTTCGCCCGCCGCATGCTGGCGGCCGCAGGCTCACCCTTCCGCCTCGAGTGCACGACGGATCGACGGCAGGCCATCGAAGGGGCGAGCTACGTCATCACTCAGCTGCGCGTGGGCCAGATGGACGCACGTCGAGCGGATGAATACCTCGGCCGACGCCATGGGCTCATCGGCCAGGAGACGACCGGGGTGGGGGGCATGGCCAAGGCGCTGCGCACCATTCCCGTGATCCTGGACATAGCCAGGGAAATGCGCGCCTCTGCCCCCGGAGCGCTGCTAGTCAACTTTACCAACCCATCCGGATTGATCACCGAGGCCCTGCAGCGCCACGCCCCGAAAGTACATTCCGTCGGCGTTTGCAATGTCGCCGTGCATGCGCTGATGGAGATGCTGGACTTGCTCAAGCCTGACCTGGGGGAGATTCCCGTCGATCGCGCCCGGCTGAAGACCCTGGGCCTCAACCACCTGTCGTGGCACTCCGGCCTCGAAGTGGATGGCGAGGACCTGTGGCCTCAGGTGCTGCGACGCTATGTCGACCGCCTGCAGGCGGAGCCGGAGCCCGAATGGGACCCGCGCCTGATCGAAACGCTGCGGCTCATCCCCAACTACTACCTTCACTACTACTATGACATGCCCCGTAAGCTGGCGGAGCAGCAGGCCTGGCCGCCGTCGCGGGCCGAGGAAGTCATGAAGCTGGAAACGGATTTGCTGCGACAGTATGCCGACCCCGGATTGCAGGCGCCGCCGGCCGACCTGATGAAGCGCGGGGGAGCGTACTACTCCACGGTGGCGACCGAGCTCATCCGTGCTCACCACACCGACAGCGGCGACGTACATGTCGTCAACACGCGTCATGGTGGCGCCGTGTCCGGCTGGCCGGCGGACTGGGTTCTGGAGCTGCCGTGCCGCATTGGGCGCGACCGCATCGAGCCCTTGCCAGCCGAGCCGCTGCCAGCCTTCTGCTTCGGGCTGCTGGCGCAAGTGAAAGCGTACGAGCTGTTCACGGTCGAAGCGGCCGTCAAGGGTGACCGTGAGGCAGCCTACGAAGCGCTGCTGGCACACCCGCTTGGGCCTCCGGCCGATCGTATTCCGGCCGTCCTGGATGACATATTGAGCACCCATCGTAATCACCTGCCTCAGTTCTGGCCGGAAGACTAGGCGATGGCAAGTATCTTCCTCGGTGCTGATGTTGGAGGGACCAAAACCCACGCGCTCGTTGCCGATGCGCACGGACAGGCCTTGGGATTCGGCGAGGCCGGTCCCGGGAACCCCGACAATGTCGGCTACGACGGCTTGCTTGAGGTGCTGAGCGACTCGGTCCGGATGGCCCTTGAGCAGGCTGGCGCCTCCCTGAGCCAGGTTCAAGGCGCAGGCTTTGGAGTCGGCGGGTTCGACTGGCCCTCCCAGCGAGATGCCCTGATCGGGGTCGTTCGAAGGGTGGGGTTGAGTTGCCCCGTCGAGGTGGTCAACGATGCCATGATTGGCCTGTTGGCCGGTGCCCGCGAAGGATGGGGCGTGGCGGTCGTCGCCGGGACCGGATGCAACTGCTGGGGCTGGGATCGTGATCATCGCGTGGGCCGCGTCACGGGCCTTGGTCGGGAAATGGGCGAGGCCGCGGGTGCGGCGGAGTTGGTGGAGGAGGCCGTCCGCGCCGTCTCCCGGGCCTGGTCCCGTCGGGGGCCGAGCACGCTGCTGAGCGAGCGATTCATGGAGCACACAGGCGCGCGGGATGTCGAGGATTTGCTCAGCGGGCTCAGCTCGCGGCGGTACGCTCTGGGTGCAGAGACCGCGCCGCTGATCTTCCTCGTCGCCGACCAGGGCGACGCCGTCGCCCGGGCGACCATCGCCTGGGCAGGCGCCGAACTGGGCAACCTTGCGCTTGGGGTCGTTCGTCAATTGGGCATCGGGGACGAGGCGTTCGAGGTCGTTCTCGTTGGCAGCCTGTACGACGGCGGGCCCTTGCTGGTCGAACCCATGCGCGCGGCGATTCTGGCCGAAGCACCCTTGGCCCGCCTCGTCCGCTTGACGGCGCCGCC
>JBGOYQ010000128.1:0-4502 GCA_041479735.1 Anaerolineae bacterium
AGGCACTCTGCCTGGCAGGAGAGAGGTAGCGGATGGCTCGCAAGTTCACACCCAGCCTGCCGAGGCTCGCCTTGGCGCCGGTTCTAATGCTCCTGGGTGTGGCTTGTATCTACGCCCTCAGCAGGATCCAGCTGATCGTTGCCGGAAGGAACCTCACCTCCATCGGCCTGCTGGTCGGGGGGCTGGTCGCCTATTCCGGTGTCCTCGTGATCGTGGCCATGTTCGAGAACGAGCAACTCCTCTCCGTCGCTTTGCTCCTGCCTTCGATCATCGCAGTTGCCATTTTTGTCTATGGGTTCATCGGCTGGTCCGTTCGAGTCTCGCTCAGTCGTTGGAAGGGGCTCAATCCCGACTTCACTTGGGTGGGCCTTAAGCAGTACACAACCCTCTTCAATAACGATCCGCGCTTCATCATCGATGTCCGCAACACCGGTATGTTCACTGTTCTGTTTATCGTAGGCTGCCTGGTGATCGGGCTAGGGCTGGCGATCCTGCTGGATCAGAAGCTCAAGGGAGAAGCGCTCTTCCGCGGCATCTTCCTCTTTCCCATGTCCATCTCCTTCATCGCCTCGGGCGTTGTTTGGGGTTGGCTGATGAACCCGGCTACAGGAAACCGCATTGCGGGGATCAATCTCATCTTCGAATCCCTTGGGCTGAAGTCTCTCGTCAGCCTGTGGCATTCCACCCCTCAACCCTGGGGGATGGCCTTCACCGTGATCCCGGCCGTGTGGCAACTCTCGGGCTTTACCATGGCGCTTTATCTGGGTGGAATCCGCAGCATTTCCGACGACCTGCGCGAGGCGGCCCGCGTGGATGGGGCGAGCGAGTTACAGATATACCGGTATGTGGTCCTGCCGCTCCTCCAGCCGGTGACCCTCAGCGCGGTGATCATCCTGGGGCACATGTCGCTCAAGATCTTCGACCTGATCGTCGCTCTTGGCAACAAGGACATTCGTCTGGATGTCCCGGGCATCTACATGTGGACCACTACCTTCGATGGCACCAACTATGCTCAGGGCGCGGCGATCGGCGTCCTGATGCTGATCAGCGTAGCGATCCTGGTGGTTCCATACCTCGTTCAGAGCATGCGCTCGGAGACCGAGGTATGAACCGCCGCATTGCAGTCAAGTCCATGGCTTATGTGGCCCTGATCGCCCTGGCGTTGTTCTTCCTGCTCCCCGTCTACCTTATGCTGATTACGGGGTTCAAGCCGTTCAACCAGGTGGACCTTAAGACCATGTGGGCCTTGCCGACGACGGGCCTCCACATCGACAACTTCGTTGCGGGATTCAAGCAGCTCGCCCCTAATCTGTCCAACAGCCTGGTCATGGTCATCCCTGAGGCGATTCTGTCCGCCTTGCTCGGCTCCCTCAACGGCTATCTGCTCTCGAAATGGAAGTTCCGCGGCTCTGATCTGATCTTCTCGCTGATCCTGTTCGGAATGTTCATCCCCTACCAGAGCATCTTGATCCCGCTGGTGAAGTTCATGCAGGCCATCAAACTGTATGGCGACATCCCCGGGCTCGTCCTGGTTCACATCATCTACGGCATCCCGATCACGACACTCATCTTCCGCAACTACTACGCCGGCATCGGAACGGAGATGCTGGAAGCAGGCCGGATCGATGGCGCCAGCCTGCTCGGCCTTTATCGGCATATCATGTTCCCGCTTTCGGCGCCGAGCTTCGCCGTGGTGATCATTTGGCAGTTCACTCAAGCCTGGAATGAGTTCCTGTTTGCGGTAATCCTGACCAACCAGTCGCACTGGCCGGTGACCGTGGCGCTCAACAACCTGGCAGGCAGCCAGCTGGTGCAGTGGAACGTCCTCATGGCGGCCACGCTGCTGGCGGCCATGCCAACGCTGCTGTTGTACATCTTCTTGGGGCGCTTCTTCCTCCGCGGTCTAATGGCGGGGGCGCTGAAGGGCTAGCCGGCGCAAGGGAGGGTTGCGCGCCTCGATGTCATTCCGGCAGGACCGACTAAAACGGAATCGGGCGGCACCCTCGCCGCCCGACCTGCGCATTGTGCCGCCCGGTGTAACCGGTGGCCTTCCCCGAGGCGCTATTCGTTGAACAGCTCACCCACCGATCGCCCTTCGTGGGCGCGCAAGATGACCTCGGCCAGGAGCGGCGCCACGGACAGAACGGTCATGTTCGGCAACCGCTTCTCCGGCGGGATCGCCAACGTATTCGTCGTGACGATCTCCTTCAAATCGGTCTCGGCCAGCCGCTGCGCGGCCGGCGGAACCAGCAGCGCGTGCGTGAACGACAGGTAGACGTCGCGGGCGCCATACTCCCGTACGATCTTAGCCGCCTCCTGGATCGAGCCTGAGGTCAGGACCTCGTCGTCGACCAACAGCACGTTCTTGCCCTCAACCTCCCCGATGACCGTCGTCGATCGGGCCCGGCCGTCGTCGCGGGCGCGGCGTTTCTCCACGAATGCCAGCGGGGTCCCCAGCTTGGCGGCGAAATTGCGGCCCTTCTTGGCAAACCCCAGGTCGACCGTCGCCACGACGATGTCCTTCAGATGCTTGGCGGCGAAGTAATCGCTCAGGATATGGAAGGCGGTGAGTACGTCACCCGGGATCGAGAAGAAGCCCTGGATCTGCCCGGCGTGAAGGTCGATAGTCATGTAGCGGTCGGCGCCGGCGACCTCGATCATGTCCGCCAGAAGCCTGGCCGTGATGGGCACACGCGGCTGATCCTTCTTGTCGGAGCGGGCATAGGACATATAAGGGATGACGGCGGTGATCCGGCCGGCAGAGTCACGCTTGAGGCAATCGATCATGATGAGCAGTTCCATGATGTTGCGGTGCAGCGGGCTGGACATCGACTGGATGATATACACGTCCTGGCCCCGGGCGCTCCCATGCAGGCGGATGAACAGGTTCTCATTGGAGAACTCGACCAGGTCGTATTCGGTCAGCGGGACCCGCAGGTAGGCGCTGATCTCGTTCGCTAGATCCCGGCTGGCCGAGCCTGCATACAGCTGGATGTCGCCATAGCCGAACATACGTCCCATGTCAGCCCCCGCTCCCTGTGCCCGACCTCGAATCGTCCTGCGGCTTTCGTGCGGCACACCACGCGAACCCTGAGCGGCCGCGCGCTGGTCGTCCGGCAGACCGCGTTCCCCTGTCGCGCTTGCCCGGTCCGGCTGCCCCCGACTGTGGGCACGTATTTCGTCGCGTCTCGCCCGGACCAGCAACAACGCCATGGGTCACGCCGGCCGGCCGTCCATCAGCGCCTCGACTGCCCGGCGCGGTGAGACTTGGCGGGAGGCGACCCGGTCGAGGGCCGCGTCCATCCCACCCTGCGGTTGGGCGGCGTGGAACCGTTCGACCAGCGCTTCGCGCAACAGGTCTTCCATCTCGGTCCTCAGCCGTTCGCGATCTCGCTTCGTGTGCTCCCCGGATTCGTCGAGGTGCTGTTGATGCCGGGCGATAGCCTCCGCCAGGGTCGCGATGCCATCGCCACGTGTGGCGACGGTCATGACCACCGGCGGCAGCCAGGCGGCCGGCTCGGCGCCAGGCCCCTCGACGATCTCGATCTGCCCATGATGGCGGAAGGACTTGCGCGCCGGGTGTCCCAGGTCAAGTGCAGCTTGCAGTGCGCCGGACGTACTGTCGGCGCCAGGCAGATCGGCCTTGTTAACGGCGATGACGTCGGCTACCTCGAGGATACCGGCCTTGATGGCCTGGATCTCATCCCCCAGGCTGGGCGATTCGACCACGACGGTCGTGTGCGCCATCCGGGCGATGTCGACCTCGGCCTGACCTGCGCCGACGGTCTCGATCAGGATGGTCTCATACCCGGCGGCGTCGAGCGCCTCGACCGCCCCCATCGTGGCGCGGGCCAGGCCACCGAGAGCGCCGCGGCTGGCCATGCTGCGGATGAACACGCCCGGGTCGCCGGCCAGGTCCTGCATTCGGATCCGATCGCCCAGGATGGCCCCCCCGGTGAACGGGCTGCTTGGATCGACGGCGATGATCGCCACCCGACGCGGGTCAGTGTCCGCGGTGCCGTGCCGCAAGTGCAGCGCCAGCCTGTTGACCAGCGTCGATTTTCCCGTACCCGGCGCACCGGTAATGCCGATCAGCTGGGCCTTGCCGGTTTGCGGGTACAGGGCCGAAAGGTCCCGTAGGCCTTCCGGGTCCTCGTTCTCAATTTGGGTCAGGAGACGAGCCAGAGCCAGCCGGTCACCATCGAGGACGCGTTGCGCCAGGCCCATGCGCCGACCGCCCTCAGCCCTTCCGGGAAGAGGCCGCGGCCGCCTGTCGGAAGGCGGCGATGATCGAGTCGGTGCTGGTGCCCGGGCCGAAGACGGCCACGACACCTTTGTCCTTCAAGACCGGTACGTCTTCGTCCGGAATGATGCCGCCGATCAGGACGGGGACATCGAGCTGCCCCTGCTGGTGCAGCAGCTCGATGACGCGGGGGACCAGGGCCATGTGCGCGCCCGAGAGGACGGACAGACCGATGGCGTCGACGTCTTCCTGCAAGGCG
>JBGOYQ010000129.1:0-4491 GCA_041479735.1 Anaerolineae bacterium
AGGGCCATGTGCGCGCCCGAGAGGACGGACAGACCAATGGCGTCGACGTCTTCCTGCAAGGCGGCCTCGGCCACCATCTCAGGGGTCTGCCGCAGGCCTGTGT
The DNA here is from genome assembly GCA_041479735.1 of Anaerolineae bacterium. Taxonomy (GTDB): domain Bacteria; phylum Chloroflexota; class Anaerolineae; order Anaerolineales; family E44-bin32; genus JBGOYQ01. The sequence goes on from JBGOYQ010000129.1 coordinate 104, forward strand.
AGATGACCTCCATGCCGGCATCGCGCAGGGCCCGTGCGATGACTTTAGCACCGCGATCGTGCCCATCCAGACCGGGTTTGGCGATGAGAATGCGGAGCTTCTTGGGCATGCACCTACCTATCGGGGACGTTTCCGTTGCGCTCGAGAGATTATACACCGAGGGCATATCTTGCATCTCGCGGCGTGCCAGTCGGCGCAGGATGGGATCGATGTTAGCGCAGGCCTTAGCCTGCGTCAAAGTATGTAGCCTGCGTGAGGGCAAGGTGAGCCCAACGCACCCTAATGGGTGCGACTACAAGGCCACCCTATGATCACGGGAGGTGATACAGCCCCATCGCCTGGCGCACGAGGGCCATGGTCTTCCGAGCTTCGAGACGGGCGCGGTCAGTGCCATCCTTGAGGACTTGCTCGACCAATCCGGGGCGCGACTCGTGCGCGCTGCGCCGTTCTCGAATCGGGTCGAGGAAGGCGTTCAGCGCGCGGGCCAGCCGACGCTTGACCTCCACGTCCCCGACGCGGCCACTCCGGTATCGGTCCTTAAGATCTTCGACCTCGGACCGATCCGGGTTGAAGGCGTCGTGGTAGGCGAACACCGGATTGCCCTCGACCGTGCCGGGGATGTCGGCTCGCACGCGTTTGGGGTCCGTGTACATGCGTCCGACCTTGGACTCGACCGTGTGGGCATCATCCGACAGGAAGATGGCGTTGTCCAGCGACTTGCTCATCTTAGCTTGCCCATCGATTCCCACCAACGAAGCGACCTCCCCCAGCAGGACCTCGGGGATGGGGAAGACCTCCCCGTACAGGAAATTGAAGCGCCGGGCGATCTCGCGGGTTACCTCGACGTGCGCCTCGTTGTCCTTTCCAACAGGCACGAGAGTGGCGCGCGGCAACAGGATATCCGCCGCCTGCAGCACGGGGTATCCCAGCAGGCCGAAAGGCATGGCCTCCAGGTTCGCGGCCTGGGCCATGTCCTTGAGGCTGGGGACACGCTCCAGGCGCGGCACGCTCACGAGCATCTCGAAGATTAGGTTGAGCTCGTAGGTCTCCACAACCGCCGACTGCAAGAAGATGGCGCTGCGTAGCGGATCGAGGCCGACCGCCAGATAGTCGAGCACCATCTGGCGCACGTTGTCCTCGATCTTATCGATGCTCGCGCTGTCCGGGCGAGTGGTGAGCGTGTGCAGGTCGGCGACGATGAAGAAGCACTCGGCGGTTTCCTGCAGCCGGAGGCGGTTGGCCAGCGAGCCGACGTAGTGCCCCAGGTGCATACGCCCGGTCGGTCGATCGCCGGTCAGTATTCGTTGGACAGCCGGACCCATGTGCACCTCCAAAACAAAAACGACGCCCGTCCAATGGGGACGAGCGCCGATGCGCCCGCGGTGCCACCCCGATTAGGCCGAGGTCGGCCTCACTCGATGACCCCGCGTTCCGTCGGGGCCTTCCGGTCGGCTCCAAGGGCCCATGCTCCGTGCCGGCTGGATGGGGCTTCCACCCTCCCCCACTCGCTGCTCTGCCCGCGTGTGGAGCGCTTCCTTGTCATGGCCGAAGATACTTGGACCTGACGACCAGTCTAATCGCACCGGGAAGCCGAGTCAAGATGGCGTGCAACGAATGCGCGGGGGCGGCTGCGGTAGGCCGATGGAGGCATGCCGCAGCCGCTCCCCGCGTGCAACCCTAGAGCCCGAGGTGCGGGGCCAGCTTTTCCAGGATGCGCTTCTTGGGCTGATAGCCGGTGATCCGTTCCTTGGCATCTCCCCGAATGAAGAGCATGAGCGTCGGGACGCCCATGACACCGTATTTCATCGTCGTCTGGATGTTGGCGTCGATATCCAGCTTGACGACCTTGACGCGACCTTCCCATTCCTGGGCGAGCTCATCGACGATCGGGTCCAGCTGGCGACAGGGATGGCACCATTCGGCTCCGAAGTCCACTAGGACGGGCTCGGCCGACTGCAGGACGTCGGCCGCGAAAGACGAATCGCTGCTTGCCGGGATGTTGGCCATGCTGTGCTCCTGGAGCCGCCACTCAGGACGGAGCCGGACGAATGCTACCGAGAGGGGCCCGAATTGTCAAGCCGCTTGACGCCGTTCGGGCCGCATGGTATCATCGTTTTGGCTTCTTTAGCACTCTCGTGTCGAGAGTGCTAACGTATGTGGGGTCGCCGATGCCGTTGCTGACTGAGCGCCAGGAGACCGTCCTGGCCCTGATTATTCACGAGTATATCGACACCGCTCAGCCGGTGGGCTCGGTGTCGCTGGTTGACAAATACAACCTGGGCATTAGCTCGGCGACTGCTAGGAACGAGATGGTGGCGCTCACCGAGGCCGGGCTGCTGCGGCAGCCGCATACCTCCGCCGGGCGGGTGCCGAGCGAGGAAGGCTACCGCTACTTCGTCCGCCGCCTACTGGGTGAGACTGAGCTGCCGGCGGACGAGAAGAGGCTGATCAGCCACCAGTTCCACCAGGCCCGGGCCGACGTCGACGAATGGGTCCGGCTGGCGGCGTCGGTGTTGGCACAGCATTCGCGGGTTGCCTCGCTGGTGACCACCCCGCACGCCGAGCGGGCCGTCTTCAAGCACCTCGAGCTGATCTCGACGCAAGCCAGGCAGGCGCTGCTCGTCCTGGTCTTTCAAGGTGGCGAAGTCCGCCAGCAGATGCTCACGCTGGCCGAGAGCTTCGACCAGGAGCGGCTGACGCAGACGGCAGACCAGATCACGCGTGCGTGTGCAGGCAAGGACGCACAGGCCGTGGCGGCTCAGGCGGCGCGTTTCGCCGGCCTGGAACAGGAAGTCACCCGCCTTGTGGCCGACACGATCGCGCGCACGGACGCGGTGTCGGCCGGGGAGATCCATCGCGACGGGCTGACGAACGTGCTGGCGCAGCCAGAGTTCGCCGATTCGTCCAACGCCCGCAACGCGCTACGATTGCTCGAGGAACACAGCTTCCTGGAGGAGGTCCTGGCCAAGGCGCTTAGCCCAAACGTTGGCGGTGTGCAAGTCGTAATCGGGGGCGAAGGCGCCTGGGAGGAGCTCAAGGATTGCTCGATGATCCTGGCGCGGTATGGCGCCCCTGGGTTCGCCACGGGTGCGTTGGGGGTGCTCGGCCCGACACGGATGGCCTACGGGCACAGCATCTCGGCCGTCCGCTATGTCGCCGGTCTGATGAGCGATCTGGTCATCGAGAGCTTCGCCGGATAATCGCAACCCCCTTCCCTGCGAGAATGGGATGGGGGCCAGGATCGAGGCAGATTTGTGAAGAAGCGCAGGAGAGCCGAATCCAGGCAAACCAAGCCCGAAGAGCCCCGGGAGGCCGACGAGATCCTGGTGACCCCGGAAGAGGTCGCCGGGGCCTTGTGGGCCGAGGACGCCGGGTCGACCCAGCCGGTGATCGAAACCGGAGCGCAGGCCCCGGCAGACGACGCGGTGCCGGCCGGGGTGGACCTTGCGCCCGAGGTCGAGCGACTCAGAGCCGAGTCGGCCGAGTACCTGGACGGCTGGCAGCGCGCCCGGGCCGAATTCGCCAACTACAAGAAGAGGATCGAGCGCGAGCAGGAAGAGTTACGCTCGCGAGTAGCGGCCGATATCCTCACACGGTACGTCGGCGTGCTCGACGATATGGAGCGGGCGCTCAAAGACCGACCCAAGGACGGTGAGGCGGCGGCCTGGGCATCCGGTATCGATCTGATCTACCGCAAGTGGCTGGCGATCCTCGAGGCGGAAGGCGTGCAACCTATCTTGCCAGAGGGCCAGACTTTCGATCCAAACTTCCACGAAGCGGTCTCGCATGAGACCAGCGACGACCACACCGAAGGCCAGATCATCGAGGTCATTCACCAGGGCTATCGCCTGGGCGATCGCGTCTTGCGCCCCGCGCGGGTGCGCGTGGCCAAGTAGGAGAGAGGCATTATGGGCAGAATTATCGGCGTTGACCTGGGCACGACCAACTCCGTCGTCGCCATCATGGAAGGCGGCGAACCGACCGTCATCGCTTCGTCGGAGGGCGGCCGGTTGATCCCGTCTGTCGTGGCGGTCAACCCCAAGAACAGCGAGCGCATGGTGGGCCAGGTGGCCCGGCGCCAGGCGATCGTCAACCCGGAGAACACGATCTTCTCGATCAAGCGCTTCATGGGGCGCAAGTTCTCCGATGCGGAAGTCCAGCACGCGCTGGAAATCGTCCCCTACAAGGTGACGGCGGCCCCGAATGGCGACGTGCGTGTGCACATGGGCGGCAAGGAGTACTCCCCGCCCGAGATCTCGGCCATGATCCTGGCCAAGATCAAGCGGGATGCCGAAGCCTATCTCGGCGAACCGGTGACGCAGGCGGTCATCACCGTCCCGGCGTATTTTAATGATGCCCAACGCAACGCCACGAAGGATGCAGGCAAG
>JBGOYQ010000130.1:0-4488 GCA_041479735.1 Anaerolineae bacterium
AGCCGGCCTTGTGTTACGCGGGTCCTGCCGGGACGAGCAGGCTGCGGATAAACCATCTTCCACCTCACCCGCGGACTCGCTCTCCGCGCTCGGCAGGTGTCAACATGAAGGGCCGTGGCGGAGAGGAGGTGGAAGATCTGGGGGATACCCTCCCCCTGCGGGTCTTCCGAGGGTTCGAAGACCGGCTCGTGCAGGGAGAGGGGTCAGGGGAGGGGGCTCCGACGCGCGATCCCTGCTTCCACAAGCTGCTAGGACGTCGACGGGCCGGGTCCGGTCCCTAGATCCGCGTAGTCCTGCGTGACGGCCGCGGCCGCCTCCACCCCCAATGCCTTGACCAGTTGGCTGATCAACGCGGCCTTGTCCTCGGCGTCCCTGCGCGACCAGGTTCGGCTCTTGAGCTCGAGGTAATAGCCCGGCAGCGCCGGCTTGAGGAGTCGATCGATGTTTACGAAAAACTCCTCTCCACGAAAGTCAATCATCCAGCGCTGGCGGTCCTTGTCAACCTCTGACTCGCCCGTGGGTTTGAAGTACTCGCGGTAGAAACGCAAGCTATGGTTGGCCGGCGCGATGAAGCGCGAGCGGGACAGGACGACCGAATTGGGAAACTCGCGCTCGGCGGCGGGCCCGGTCATCGTCAGCCGATATCGAACGTTGAACACCTTCCCGGCCTCGTCGATGAACTCGTCCTCCCGGTGTCGGAGTCGATCGGCCGTGGCGTCGCCAAACAGGAAATACGTATCGTACTCGTGGTAATGGGCCTTTCGCAGGACGGGGATCGTGCCACCCGAGAGGGCCTGCACGACCGTCTGCGGATCGTCGAGGTGGATCTTTAACTGGACCTCATAGCTCTCCTCCTGCTCGGCGCCGCCGATAGCCACCAGTTTGGAGAGGACGGAATGCTCGCGTTCGACCAAGAAGGTGTCGATCCGCCGGGCGTAGGCCTCGGCTGCCTCCAGCAGGGGGGCCACTTCGATCGTCTTCAGTTGACGATCGCGCAGGAGCCATCGCCCGTTGACGATCACGTCCGTCACGTCGGCGGCCTTGGCGGTGTAGACAATGCGAGAGTAGATGCTTTCGGGGTCGCGTTCGAATCGCGGCCGCGTGTGAATCCCTTCCAGGTCGACCAAGGTCATATCGGCCCGCTTGCCAGGCTCGATGGACCCGATCAGAGCACCCATATGCAATGCATGGGCGCCGAGGCGGGTGGCCATGGCCAGCGTCAACCTCGCCGGCAGAGCCGTGGGATCGGAGGTGATGGCCTTGGCGATGAAGGCGGCCAGCCGCATCTCCTCGAACATGTCGAGGTCGTTGTTGGAGGCGGTCCCGTCGGTGCCGATGCCCACGTTCAGTCCGGCATTCAGCATCTCGACCACCGGCGCGAATCCGGACGCCAGCTTCAGGTTGCTCGACGGATTATGGGACACACCGGCGCCAGCGTGCTGCAGGGTGTTGATCTCCCCTCCGTCGATGTGAACACAGTGCGCCGCCAGCACCTTGGCCTCGAGCAGCCCCAGCTTCTTGATCCAGGGCACCACGGGCATGCCGTACTGCTCACGCCAGTCCTCGACCTCCTGCAAGGTCTCGGCGATGTGCATGTGCAGGGGCACGTCGAACTCGATCGCCATGTCGGCGCAGGCCCGCAGGATCTCGGGGGTGCAAGTGTAGGCGGCGTGCGGTGCCACCGAGGGAACGATGAGCGGATGGCCCTTCCAGCGGGCGATGAAGTCGTGCGCCTCCGCCAGCGAGTCCTCGAACGAAGGGGCATCTGGCGTCGGGAACTTCATCACCGTTTGGGAGCATACGGCCCGCAGCCCGGCCTCGGCGGTCGCCCGGGCGACCGAGTCTTCGTAGTAATACATATCGGCAAACGTGGTCACGCCGCCGCGGATCATCTCGGCGCAACCCAAGAGAGTCCCCAGGCGGACGAAGTCGGGGGAGACGAATTCGCGTTCGACCGGCATCATGTAGCCCAGGAGCCAGACATCGAGCCGGCGGTCGTCGGCCAGGCCCCGAAGTAGCGTCATGGGTACATGCGTGTGAGCGTTGATCAGGCCAGGCAGCAGGGCGCGCTCGCGGCAGTCGAAACGTTCCGACGCCTGGTAGCCAGCGGTGATCTCCTCCGTAGGCCCAACCGCGACGATCTGCTCGCCGCGGACGGCGACGGCCCCGCGGGTCACCACCCGGAAGGCGCTATCCATCGTCACGACGGTCGCGTTCGCGAGGATTAGGTCGGCAGATTCCATCGATCGTCCCGGTCCGGAATGGCCGGATTATACAAGCGAAGCCGAGCGCCAAAGGTAGGCCGTCCTCAGGTGACCGGCTGGCTGAGCCTGGGTGAGATGGGCCGTGGGTATAATCAGGCTGGAGGTTGGCGATGCGCGCGGTCGACGTGATCACCAGGAAGCGAGATGGGGAGGAGCTGACCCGGGAGGAAATCGTCTACTTCGTTGACGGTTTCACTCGAGGCGAGATTCCAGATTATCAGGTATCCGCCTGGGCCATGGCCGTACTGTTGCGCGGCATGACGCCGGGGGAGACTTACGAGCTGACGCAGGCGATGGCCGCCTCGGGCGACCAACTCGATCTCTCCGGCATCGTCCCGATCGCGGTGGACAAGCACTCGACCGGCGGGGTGGGCGACAAGACGACGCTGGTTGTCGAGCCCATCGTGGCCGCCTGCGGCGTTCCGGTCGGCAAGATGTCCGGGCGTGGGCTGGGCTTCTCCGGCGGGACGCTTGATAAGATGGAGTCGATCCCCGGCTACCGGGTCGATCTGACGACCGCAGAGTTCAAGAAGCAGCTCAAGGACATCGGCTTGGTGTTATGCGGCCAGACGGTCGAGCTGGCGCCGGCAGACGGCATTCTGTACGCGCTGCGCGATGTCACCGGCACCGTCGCCTCAATCCCGCTGATCGCGTCATCGGTCATGTGCAAGAAAATCGCCGCGGGTGCCCAGGCGATCGTGTTGGATGTCAAGGCCGGCAGCGGGGCCTTCATGGCGAGCGTGGAGGAGGCCGGCCGGCTCGGGCGCCTGATGGTCAACATCGGGACACGCGCGGGCCGCAAGATCGTGGCTCTCATCTCGGATATGAACCAGCCTCTGGGGTTCGCCGTCGGGAACGCCCTGGAGGTGCGCGAGGCGATCGAGACGCTGCGCGGGGGCGGGCCGGCGGACTTCCGCGAACACTGCCTGCACGTCTCTGCCCACATGCTTGTCCTGGCCGGCAGTCAGCCGACGTTGCGCAAGGCGCGCTCCCAGGCTGAACGGATTCTTGCGGCAGGCGAGGCGCTCGCCAAGTTCCGTGCACTGGTCCGCGCGCAAGGAGGCGACGACCGCGTCATCGACGATCCGGCCCGCCTGCCACGCGCGGAGTATATCGAGGTCGTCGCCTCGCCACGGGGCGGGTACCTGGCGACGATCGACGCCGGGCAGGTGGGCTTGACGGCCGTCGATCTGGGCGCAGGTCGGGCGAGGAAGGGAGATCCTATCGACCATTCGGTCGGCGTAGTTCTGCAACACAAGGTCGGCGATCGGGTGACCGAGGGGGAGCCTCTGTTCAGTGTCTACGCTTCAACCGCGGCTCGAGGCCGGGAAGCGATCGAGCGCTTGTTGCAGGCTCACGAGTTCTCGAGTCGGAAGGTCCCGCCGCTGCCGCTATTCTATCGAACGATCTACGGCCGATCGAGCTGATCGGCGTCCTCGGCCCTTGCGGTCGGGAACCTCCCTGACAGTCGAGCGCGCGACGACGCAGACAAAGCGGCCCATTGGGCCGCCTTGTACGTTCTCCTTCCGGGTCGTCGAGGCTCAGGCCACGGCGAGCTTCGCCCAGCGGCCGAGTCGGCCGATGACCGTCGGCAGAGGGAAGGCATCCGGACACTCGTGCTCGCACATCCCGCAGCCTCCGCACGCGTCGAGCCATCCGGTGTCCAACTCTTCCGTCAGTTCCCCAGAATGACTTGCCTCCCAGTTCAGCGCGAAGAGCGGACAGGCTGACTGGAGCCACTCGCGGCAAGAGGTGCAGGCTTGCAGGTGGGCGATCAGCCCCGGCAAGGTCGCCTGCTGTGCGTCGAGGTGCGACTCGGCGAAGGCCCGCGCCTGGCGTCGCCATGCGGCCAGCCGGTCGAGCACGTGCTCGCGTCGATCCCTTAAGCCCGGAGGGACCGAGCCGTCCGGGCCATCCTCCAAACCTATTCGAGAGGCCAGGCTGTCGTCCAACACGTTGATGACGAGGTGCTTGCTGGTCTCGAGGCCGATCGTCTCGATCTGGATGTCGGCATCGACCGGGTAGGGCTGCTCGCAGAATTGGCAGGTACCGCGCAGGCGGCTGGGGAGAATCCCGCCCTGGGCGGCAAAGTGGAGCGCCTCCTCGGTCATGCGTTCATAATCGCTAGTCTGCTTCAACCGCCAATCGAAATCCTCCGGGGGGAAGGTCGCTAGACAGTCCGTGCTGATGACCATGCTGGACCCGAGGCTGACCAGGAGGCGGG
>JBGOYQ010000131.1:0-4473 GCA_041479735.1 Anaerolineae bacterium
GGTGACGCCGCTGCCCCTTGCGGATTTCATCCCGCTGGTGATCGTGCAATCGGCCATGGTCATGAGCATCGCCCGCATCTACGCGTTCCGGATCACCCTGCGCCGGGCGCGTGAGTTGATCGCCACTCTCGGTTTGGGCCTGTTGGCGCGCAGCCTGTTCTACGAATTGGCCAAACTCGGGGGTCCTCCGGGCTGGCTGGTCGCGGCAGGCGTGGCCGCTGGCACGACGGTCGGAATGGGCTACGCGACCACGGTCTGGTTCGAGCGCGGCGAGCGCCTCTCCGGCGAAGGGCTGAAGCGCATCTCGCGGGCCGTCACCGAGCAGGTGATGGATCGGCTGCGGGGGCTAGGCCGGAAGCGGCCGGGGCGCATCACCTTGCGACAACGAGTGGCCGAGGCCCTCGAGGACCTACCGCAGGCGAGCCCGGAGGCGCCTGGCGGCCGACCCTGAGACACACGCGCCGGACTTCGGCTCCGGTCAAGCGCCCCCAAGGCGTGGCCAGAGGTCACGAGACCGGCGCCAAGACGGCGATCAGATCGGCCGGTCGATCCAGGATCAGATCGGCGCCGGCCCTCTCGAGCTCGCCTCGTTGCCCAAACCCGCCTAGCACCCCGACGACCTGAGCCCCGGCGGCCTTGCCGGCGCGAACGTCGACCGTTGTGTCGCCGACCATCAGGCAGGCCTGGGGAGGCACGCCCATCTGGGCCGCCGCCCATCGGACAGGTGCCGGATGGGGTTTGGTGCGGGGGCAGGTGCGGGCCGTAGCGACGCAGCAGATGAACTCGTCCAGCCGAAATCGCGCCAGGAACGCGTGGGTGCTGCGCCGATCGCGGGTGGTGACGATCGCCAGCGGGTAGCGCGGGGCGAGAGCCGCGAGCATCCTCGCGGTTCCGGGCACGAGCCGGAAATGCCTCGGCCAGCCCTCGCCGCGAATCCAGTGGAGCACATCAACAAACGGGGCGATCAGGTTGTCGATCCCGAAGCGGTCGGCAAGTGCCAGGAGGGTATTGCCTGGGCCCTCGGCCGCCATGACCAGGCGCCTGGCGATCTTGCGTGGGCTGCGATTTGGCATAAGGAATGTGAACGGTCTCAGGGCGACAGCCAGGCGCGTGGCGAGATCGTTGTCCGTGTCCGCCAGCGTGCCGTCGAGGTCGAAGCAAATGGCCTGTATGCGGGGGATATCCAGGCCGGTCATGGATGAAGGACGGGGAACCTGACGGCGTGGCGAACGGCGCCGGCGGTCGCCGCGTCCGGCGCCAGTATCCAGAGCGTCTGATCACTGGCAGCCTCGAAGGTCACGTAGGCCTGGCCGTTGCTCCAAACCAAAGAAGGCGGAATAGACTGGCGCGGCCCGAAGCGCGCATCGGCGTACTTCTGGAAGGCGGAGGCGAACTCGCCCGCATCGTGCAGGCCGTCCCAGGAGGCGATCCAGACCAGCACGCTCTCCCCGGAAGTCGCCGTCTGGTAGACCCGATACGCATCGCCACCCCAGCCGAACGCGGCCGCCTCCGCCTCCGGTTGGGGCACCTCGGTCTCGAGCAGGGCGCGGGTATTCCATTCACCCAGGACACCATGGCCCACCTCATGCCAACCTGAGCCAAGCGCTACGCTCAGATAGGGGGCGTCGATCGCCACCGGAGCGGCCTTGGGATAGCGTTCGGGGTGCAGGATCTGCTCGGTCGAGGCCGGCGGGTTGGCGTAGGCAGCGTCGACGGCCGCCCAGCCACCTTTCAGGTACAGGCGACGGACGAACTCTAGGCCGAGGGTCTTTGGGAAACCCACGGCCTGCAGAACGAACAAGGGGACGACGGCGTTCGCGGGTCCAGCCGGGCCTCGCTCGGACAGCGCCAGGTCGGTGAGATCCTGCAAGGTGGCGTAGGTTCGGAGCCACTGCTCTTGCAGCAGCGCGGCGTCCCCCTCGATCAATGCCCGAACCGCAGCGCTGCTTTCGTCTATGCATGGGCATGCCGCCGGGTCATAGCCCAGGCGACCGGCCAATCCGAAGTGCTGGTCCTGCAACGCAAAGTCGTATGCGCGGATGTAGGCCAGCCGCTCCACAATGCCAAAGCCTCGATCGCTCACGACAACCATGACTCTGGACTTGTGCTCGTAGAAATCGGCGGGCTGTCCAGCGGACAGGTCGACATAGGCCCGGCGCAGGTCGAACCCGGAAGGCAACAATCCCAAGAGGGCGAACACGGTCGCGTCGCCTTGTCCCGGCTCGGAGGTGGACGCGGTCAGGAGATCCTCGGCGAGACGCGCGCGCACCTGTGATTCCGGCAGCAGCAAACGGTGAACCGGAGAGGTGGGTTGCAGGCCTCGCAGCTGGACAATTTGGTGTTCCAGGCCATCCATCTCGGCCTGGACATCGGCCGTCGACGTAGGAGCTGGCGCCGGGAGGCTGGCGGTAGGGATCGCGGTCGGCAACATGATCGCCGGGGCAGGCGCGGTCGATGGGCCGGAGGCTCCGGACAGTGGATCGAGCGCGCAGGCGACGATCGAGACAGCCAGCAGCGTGCCGGCGACGATACCCGCCGGGGGCTGCCGCCGAACGCCGGATCCGGAAGTGTCCGCCATGGGGCCGGATTGTATCATCCGGGCTAAGGAGATCCTCGCAAGACAATACGCAGGATCTGGTGCAGGCCGGTGTCTGCCACCAGAAGATTGCCCGAGGCGTCGAAGGCCAGGCCTTGTGGCTGACCGAGGCCTTGAACGAGCACACGATCTTGCCTGGTGACTGGGTCGATCCAATGGACGGCCCGATCCGCCAGGGTCGTGATGAACACGTTCCCGGAGGCATCCACGGCGACGTCGTCCGGCGTGGGCATGCGGGCGATCTCCTCCCGGCTGCCGTCGGCGCGGATACGCACCACCGGTCCGGGATTGGTCTCATCCACGACCCAAATACTTCCGTCACCGGTCGCCCAAGCGCCGACGGGACGTGTGAACCCAGTGGCAACAACCTGCGGTTTCCGGGTAGCGAGGTCGACGCGGAGCACCGTGCCATTGGGGCTATCGGGGACGATCAGCGCCGGGGTGGGCGATTGAGGATCGATGGCAATGCCGTCGACGCCGGGATGCTTCGTCTGGTTAGGTAAATCGAGCCAGGGAACGATGGCGCCAGTCGCAGCGTCGAACCGGACCAGCCGATTCTTGCCTTGCTCGGCGATGATGAGACTCCCGTCCGGGAGGAAGGCCAGGCCCTCGGGAGCCTGAAGCCCGCGGACCACGACCTGAAGGCTGCCGTCCTCCGCTAACCGGCTGACCGTACCGGCGACGACATCCGAGACCCAGATCGATCCATCCGGGGCCAGAGCCAGATCATCCGGGCCGGGAAGATCGTGCGCGACGACCTCGACGCGGGGGGCGGCCGAGATGGTCGCCGTGGCGGTTGGGAGGGGCAGGGTCGCCATCGGGGCCGGCACACGGACTTCGGCCGTCGCCGTGATCGAGGGAGCGACCGTGGGCGTGGCAGGCGCGACCTGAGGCACGCAGGACGACAAGAGGACCGCGGCAAGGAGCTGCCAGCCCAGTTTACGATTCATCTGCCAATCCCTTCGTCGCCGTCGTCACCGTCGGATGGGCTCCCAGCCGGGCCCTCTCACGCCGGGCATGGGCACTACCGGCTCGATGAAAAGCAGCCGGCCGTATGCGGTTGAGCGGGCAAGCGTTCGTAGTGCCGGCTCGGGTCCGCCCATTCTAATGGGAATCGGTCCGGCTTCCGTTGGACCTATCCTCCAGGCCGTGCTAGGATGGAGGCGCGGCCGGTACCAACCGTTGCAGAGGACACAGATCGATGCAAGCGTGCGGTCCCGTGCCCCGAACACCCGGCCGTGGCGATCCCGGCCTGCCCCGCTTCTCGAGGATGTGGATCAGGGGTACGAGCCCGATGCAACCGGCGTTGATTGTCGACGATCTCTCTTTTCGCTACCGCGACCGGGACGGCCCCGCGATTCGCAATATCTCGTTCCAAGTCGATCCAGGCGAAATGCTTCTGGTGGCAGGCGCCAGCGGGTGCGGGAAGACCACGCTTGTCCGCTGCATCAACGGGTTGATCCCCCGAAGCTACAAGGGCGAGGTCAAGGGCCGGGTGGTCCTGCATGGGCAGGAGACGGCGGGCATGCCGCTGTCGCGCATCTCCGAGACGGTGGGAACGGTGCTCCAGGATCCCGAACGCCAGATCCTCGGCAGCCGGGTACGCACCGAGGTGGCCTTCGGCCTGGAGAATCTCGGCCTGCCGCGTGAGGACATACTGCGCCGGGTGGACGAGGCCTTGGAGCTGTTGGGCATCAGCGCGCTGCGCGATCGGGAGACGTTCAACCTGTCGGGAGGCGAGAAGCAGAAGGTGGCGCTGGCAGGCGTGTTGGCGATGCGCCCGAGCATCCTGATCCTGGATGAGCCCCTGGCCAGCCTGGATCCGGCCAGCGCGCAGGAAACGTTGGCTTTCGTACGCCGCCAGGTCGACAACGGCA
>JBGOYQ010000132.1:0-4473 GCA_041479735.1 Anaerolineae bacterium
CTCCATTCACCGACGTCAAGCAGATGCCGATCCAGCCGACCGGTGAAGCTAGTGCGCCTGGAACTGTTGAAGTGTTTCCCGACTTCGCCGAAGGGCTCAAGGATTTGGAAGGCTTCTCCCACATCATCCTTCTCTATCATCTCCACGAAGTCCGCCGCACGGACTTGGCGGTGACACCGTTTCTGGGGTCGGAGCCGCACGGCGTGTTCGCTACTCGGGCGCCTACACGGCCGAATCCCATTGGCCTTTCAGTTGTGAAGTTGGATCGAATCGAAGGCATCTCGCTCCATCTGGCGAACCTGGACATACTCGACGGCACGCCAGTGCTGGACATCAAGCCCTACGTTCCAGAGTTCGACCAGCCCACGGATGTCCGGATCGGATGGCTCGAGACGGCGCGGGGCAGGATCCGTTCCGCCAAGTCCGATGATCGGTTTCGTTGATCTCTGATGAGATACAGCCCTCGACCAACAGAGACGAAGTGCCTCTGACCAACTCGCTCGAGCCCCCGAAGGGCACGTGAACCCGTGGCCGAATTGGGGACATGTGCGCATTGCGCACCTGTTTGATGACGAGCCCCGGCGCCGGACCGATCGGACATTCCCTCGGCACGCGTTGATCTCGGCCTTGCCTTAGAATGGGCTTAAGTTCCACCGGTCGTCCAAATCGGCGTCTCGCAGAGATGCATGAGGCGGGGATGCCCTCACAGCCTTGATCACCCAGGAGCAATTCCAACGGATTAGCAAAGCGCTCCCCGTTCTGGGCCGCGCCGCGCCGGAATTGGCCCGAGAGTTCATCCAGGCCGCATTCTACGCCCGCATCCCGGCCGGCAAGGACGTGTTCGTCGAGGGCGACCAGGTCGATTCCATCGCGCTCTTGCTCTCCGGTGTCGTGCGTGTCTACAAGCTCGGGGAGACCGGGCGCGAGATTACGCTCTACCGCTTCGGCATGGGCGAATCGTGCATCCTGACCGCCAATGCCATTCTCAGCCACAAGCTGTTCCCGGCCATTGCCGTAGTCGAGCAAGATGCTGAGGCGGTGATGATCCCCTCGGACGCCTTTCGGGACTGGGTTCACAGGTACGATCTGTGGCGCGGCTTCGTGTTCGACCTGCTGTCGCAGCGCCTCGCCAGTGTGATGGCCATCGTGGAAGAAGTTGCTTTTCGCCGCATGGACACCCGAATAGCCGCGTTCCTGGTGGGAAGAGGTTTGCGCCAGAACCCGATCCCGGTCACGCATCAGGAGATCGCAGCCGAGTTGGGCACCGCGCGTGAGGTCGTCAGTCGCATTCTTGAGGATTTCGCCAGCCAAGGGCTCATTCGCGCCGCCCGCGGCGCCATCGAAATCCTCGATCTCGATGCGCTTCGCCGCCGCGCATCTGCGTGACATTGTCACTGACAGGTCCCCATGAATCTCCTATGATGGTGGCATGATCAGCAACCTGCTATCACAAGGAGATGTAGAGATGAACCCATTCGTCACTTTCATGGCCTCGACGACCGGCCGGATCGTCCGTGCCCTGGCGGGCATTGCCCTGATCGCGTGGGGTCTGCTGGGGATCACGGGCACGGTCGGCATCGTCGTCGCCGTGATCGGAGTCGTCGCGCTGGCGGCTGGGGTGTTCGACTTCTGCCTGTTCGCGCCTCTCTTCGGCAATCCCCTGAGCGGCCGGAAGATTCGGGCAGGGAAATAGCCTTCCCCTTCTAGGAAAGATTCTCCCCTGCTGTCCGCGGTCGGATTGCTCCTCAAGAGGAGTCTTCCATGGCCGGGATGATAGGCCAAGGGGTTCGGGCCGGGAGACGTCGGTCATCTCTCTTCGGACGAACGACGCGGGGGCTGCCCCGAAGTGGCCCCCGCGCCCTGTCAACCTTGGCAAGACCGAGATCTAGCCGCAACCTCCGCCGCTAGGGCTTCGCTTGCGCTCCAGTTGAATCTTCGGGGTGAATGGCAACATCCACTCCAGTGGATTCGGGTCGGCCGCCTCGAAGCGCGCCCCAGAGCCGCCGGGAAGTCATAGGCCAGCTGATCGATCGCCACAGGGGTCGTCAAAGCCGTAAGGTCTGACTCGCCGCCTCCGAAGACTCGGATCCAGTTGTTGATCCCGCCCCGTAGGATGTAAGCGTTAGAAACACTTTCGGCCTGCAGGACTTTCCACGCCCGGGTCGCGGCGGCCAAGTCAGGTCTGTCGCCGTTGGACCGAATGCAGCGATTGGGCGCCGGGCTAGCCCTGATCCTCCCTGCGTGGCGGGCGGGCCTGTCGGGGGCGTCATGGCTCCTTGCGTCGCTCGGCCTGGTCGTGGCATTCGCCGCGGAGTATGATCTCTGCCCGATATATCGGGCCATGTCGTGGCGGTTGAACGAGTGGCTCGGGCAACATACCGTCAGGCCGAGCACGGACCTGACACCTGCGAGAGGCAGTCGTGAACCATAAAGTCTTCTCAGGAGATCCTGCGCGGCTGCGTTCGCCGGAACGTGTCAGCCGGCTCGAGCTCTCGCGAGTTGTCGCGGCTTGCCCGGCGGGCCCCGGACCGAAGAGTATGCTCGATTTGGGCACGGGAACGGGTCTGTTCGCCGAGACTTTCGCCAAGGCCGGATGGAAAGTGTCGGGCGTCGATGTCAACCGGCACATGCTCGTCGCCGCCCGTAGGGCGGTCCCGAAAGCAGACCTCCTCGTGGCCTCGGTGGAGGCCCTTCCTTTCGCGGACCACTCCTTTGATTTGGTTTTCATGGGATTGGTCTTGCACGAAACCACAGCGCCTCTAGAAGCCCTGAAAGAAGCCGGGCGCATCACCAGAAAGACGGTGTGCATCCTGGAATGGCCATACCGGGAAACCGACTTTGGTCCTCCTCTAGACGAGCGTCTGGAGACCGGGTTCTTGACCGAAATCATTCAGGCCGCGGGCTTCTCGGGCAGCGAACTCGTGCCTCTCACCCATCTTCTGCTGTATCGTCTGACCGTCTAGCGATCGTCCACCTCCTTCGGAGCGGCCTACTCCTGCTAGCATAGGCTTCTGAGCTTCTTGGCCACGGCCCGCGGGAATTGACGCGAGAGCGTCATAACCGCCGCCGTTCACCTACTTAAGTCGCACCTGAAATGTCCAAGAAAGACGAGACTAGTCGGTGGGTTACCTCGCGGAACGGGTCTCCAACTGGTTCGGCCCTCCTTTCCTTGAGTATGTGACATCTGTCACTAGCACGGACGCGGCGCATTCTGCTATGGTGAATGGGGCAATTATCCGCATAGACGCATAGACAAAATGAAGGCTATCGATCCCCGGCTCGAACGCGAGTTGCTGGAGCTCCATGCCGGCATCTGCAGCGCGTTGGACGACCCGACGCGCCTCCTGTTGCTCTATATCCTTGCGGAAGGCCCGCGCAACGTCTCCGATATTTGTACCCAGCTCCATTTGCCGCAATCCACCGCGTCCCGCCACCTGCGCGTGCTCCGGGAGCGGGGATTGGTTATTGCCCGCCGCGAGGGAACGAGCGTGTTCTACGACCTCGCCGACCACCGGCTGGTGGAGGCGGTGGATTTGCTGCGCGCCGTACTCCGCACGGTCTACACCCACCGGGCGGCATCGGTCCGTTAGCCACACCGCTCGAACGAACACAGGAGGTGAAGATGCCGAGGACCTGGAGACCCGTCATGACCATCGGCGTCGGCGTCTTGCTCGTGGCGACGGCGTATGTCCTCGTGCCGGCCAGCCCGGCTCTGGCCCAGTGCGGATCGCAGGCCTCTTCCTGCAAGAACTGCCATGAGACGCAGGCGCAGGATGCGGTCAACGCCAAGGGCGACTGGCACGTCTCGCACGCCTTCGGGGACTTCTGCCAGTTCTGCCATGGCGGCAACGTCCAGGCGACGGACAAGGCTGTGGCGCACACCGAGATGCTCAAGCCGCTCGGCGACATCCAGACGAATTGCGCCTCGTGCCACCCGAGCGACGCAGCCGACAAGGCGAAGGTCTACGCTGCCGCGTTGGGCGTAACGGTCGGCGGGGGGGGCGGCGACTCCGGTGGCGGCTCCCCGACGCAGCCTTCTACCGCGCCTCAAGCCACGAGCGCCGCACCGGCCATGGCCACGCAGGCACCGATCGAGGCCGGCGGAGCGGGGGTGATCGATTACGGCGCGCAGTACGCCGAAACGGCCGAGGGTCGGACGCCGGTCAATTGGGGGAATATCATCGCCGGAGTCTTGATTGCCCTTCTGGCACTTGGCGGGGGTGGGTTCGTGCTGTGGAATGAGCGGCGGCTTCGGCGCGCCGAGAAGGCCCCGATCCCGGCGCAAGCAGTTGCATCTCCGGCCGCGGCCTTGCCTTCGCTTGACGGAGTCTCGCCAGAAACGATGGCGCTGCTGTCGAAGATTGAGGCGCTCAATCCGTTGGGGCGACGCGCATTGGCGCGATTGCTGGCAGATCCCGACACGGCCTCCGACCTCTTGTACCGGCTATCTAAGCTCGATCCCGCCCTGATTGA
>JBGOYQ010000133.1:0-4465 GCA_041479735.1 Anaerolineae bacterium
CAAGACCCAGGTGGGCCAGGTCGTGACACTAACCGTCTTGCGCGGGGCAAAGGAGGTCCAGGTTCCGCTGACCCTTACCGCGCGGCCCTAGCGTAGGCCTCGCCCATCAACGAATACCGACCGTCAGGAGGTTGTCATGGTGACCGAGCAGGACCTGCACGAGCTGATCGCCTATCGGCCGGCTCATCCGGTCTTGAGCGTGTACCTGTGTGTGGACCCTCAAGCCGGCTCGGCAGATGCCTACAAGCTGCGTTTGCGCCAGATGCTCAAGGAATTGGGCGAGGACGCGGCGGCCGACGGCGATGCCGTCCAGCGATTCGTCGAGCACGAGTACGGCTGGACGGGGCGCAGCCTGGCGATGTTCTCCTGCGTGCGTGAACGTTACTTCCGAAGTTATCCTCTGGCCGTTGACCTCCGCAGCCGGTCCCGCTTGATGGACCGGCCCTACGTAAAGCCCCTGGCCGATCTGCTCGACAGCTATGGCTACTATGGGGTCGCCCTGATCGACCAACAGGGCGCCCGTCTGTTTCATTTCCACCTGGGCGAGCTGCGCGAACAGGAGGGAACGTTGGGCCAGGCGGTCCATCGGATCAAGCGCGGCGCCGGCCCGCTGTTCCGGGGACGACGGGTTCGCGCGGCCGACGATGTGGCCGATCGCAATCTCAAGGAAGCCGCTCGGTTCGCGTCCGAATTCTTCGAAGCCCAACGCGTGCGCCGTGTCCTGATCGCCGGATCCGAAGCCACGGTCACTCGCTTCCGTGCGCTCCTACCGAAGACGTGGCAGAGCCTGATCGTGGGCACGTTCCCCATGGACATGGCCGCCGGGCATGTGCAGGTGCTGGAGAAGGCGCTGTCCATCGCACGGCGGGCCGAGACGGCACGCGAAGACCGCATGATCGAGGCGGTGGTCACGGCGGCCGCCAAAGGCCGTGAGGGCGTGGTGCGGCTGGATGAGACGCTCGATGCCGTGCACTCCGGCCGCGTGCAGACGCTGCTGTTCCAGGACGGCTTCCGCGCCCCAGGCTATCGCTGCACGGGCTGCGGCTATCTGACTGCCCGATCGGCCACGGTGTGCGCGTTCTGCGGCGGGCGCTACGAGTGCATCGAGGATGCGGTTGAGCTCGCCGTGCGCAAGGTGATCGCCGATGGAGGCGAGGTTGAGGTCGTGCACGGCAACACCAGCCTGCAGCGGGCCGGGGAGATCGGGGGATTGCTGAGGTATTGACCCCCTCCCTTCCCTCCCCCTATCAGGGCCGCAGGTCCTCGCAGCGAAGAGGAGGAGGGTTAGGGCGGGGGTTTAGTACCGGGCCGCAGGATTCCCGCCAGGGATCAGCACGTCATACCCACGCGGCTCACGCCGCAAGAACGCCCACGCCATCAAAAACCCAAACAGGAATCCGCCGATGTGCGCCCACCAGGCGATGCCGCCGAAGTCCACGGCCGTGCCCAGCCCGAGCAGACCGGACGACAGCTGCGACAGGAACCACAGGCCCAAGAAGACAAAGGCGGGGATCTCGAGGAAGAACGGGATGAAGACCAGCAGAATCAGGGTCTCCACCCGCGCCCCGGGGAAGAGCACGAAGAACGCGCCCAGCACCCCGGCGATCGCTCCGCTCGCCCCGATCGTCGGCACGTTCGACGCCGGCGCCAAGGCAGCCTGCAACAGGCCGGCGGCGATGGCGGACAGCAGGTAGAACAGCAGGAAGCGACCGTGGCCCATTCGGTCCTCGACGTCGTCCCCGAAGACGAACAGCACCCACAGGTTGGTGATGACGTGAAACCAGCCGCCGTGCAAGAATGCCGACGTGATCAGCGTGGCATAGGACTGCCAATGGGCGAGCGACAGACGAGCAGGGACCAGCCCGTAGGTGAAGACCAGCCGATTGAAGCCCCGCGACGATAGGCTGGCCTCGTACACGAAGACGAGCGCGGTGAGGGCGATTAACCCCCATGTGATCAGCGGGATGGAACGGGTGCGAACGTTGTCTCGCAGGGGAAACATCGCATCCTCGCGGATACGGCAGTGGGCGGCTTGCGCCGCCCACCCTGCCCGAGCCACCGACTCCGGCTTACAGTCCCTTAACCTTGATCACCTTCGGCTTGGCCACTTCGGCCTTCGGGATGCGGACCGTCAGGATCCCATCCCGTATGCTGGCTTCGGCCTTGGCGGGATCGACCGGGTCAGGCAGCCGCAGGCTGCGCTCGAAGTCACCCACCCCAACCTCACGCACCAAGTAGTCCGCGCCTTCGGTTTCCGTCGCCTCGACCTTGCCACGCAAGGTCAAGATGTCGTCCAGGATCTCGATCTGCACGTTCTCGGCCTTCAAGCCCGGCACTGCGGCCGTGATCTCGAAGGACTCGCTGTCGGACCGAACGTCAATCGGCAGCCGGCGGCCGCCGTTGAAACCCATCGGTCGATAAGCGACCATGTCGTCGGTCAGTCGTGGTCGGTTCACATACCAGGTTAACATTGCAATCCCTCCGAATTGTACACTTCTGGTCAGGTTTGACCTCCCTATCCTAGCCGGGCCGCGTTAGAGCCGCATCGGTCGACTATAGGAGGTCCGTTAGCGCCCTGCTGCCCCTGTTCCTACTTCGCCTGCAAACGGTTATCCAATGCGCCGCCCGTAGACTGGAATGGAAAAGCAGTCGGCCCTAGGGCTGCCGTCGTCGGCCCTGGTCGAAATCGGGGCCGCAAGGTGAGGTGGCACGATGAAACTCGATCGATTCACTCAGAAGGCCCAACAGGCAATACTCGACGCCCAGCAGTTGGCGCAGGATCGCGGCCACCCGGCCATCGAACCCTTGCACTTGCTCCTGGCCCTGGTCCGACAGCCGGAAGGCGTCGTACCGGCGATCGTCACGCGCATCGCCGGCAAGACTACGCTCTTGCTCGAGGCGCTGGAGCACGATCTCGAGGCGCTCCCCAAGGTTTCCGGCGCGACCGAGCAGCCTGGTTTGGCGCGGCCCACGACACAGGCGTTGGACGCCGCCGAGCGGCAGGCGGCCGCCATGAAGGACGACTACGTCTCGGCCGAACACATCCTGTTGGCACTGGCAGCCGGTCCAGAGGCGGACCGGCTGCGCCGCTACGGCTTGACGCCGGAGGCGATCCTCCAGGTGCTAAGTGGCATCCGCGGTTCACAGCGCGTCACCAGCCCCAATCCGGAGGACACGTTCCAAGCCCTGGAGAAATACGGTCGGGATCTCACCCAGCTGGCGCGCCGCGGCAAGCTCGACCCGGTCATCGGCCGGGACGAGGAGATCCGGCGCACGGTGCAGGTGCTCTCCCGGCGCACCAAGAACAACCCGGCCTTGATCGGCGAGCCGGGGGTGGGCAAGACCGCCATCGTCGAAGGGCTCGCCCAGCGAGTCGTCAACGGCGACGTCCCGGAAGGCTTGAAGGACAAGCGCATCGTCCAGCTCGACATGGGCGCACTGGTGGCCGGCGCCAAGTACCGAGGCGAGTTCGAGGAGCGGCTCAAGGCCGTCCTCAAGGAAGTCACCGATGCCGCCGGCGACGTCATCCTGTTCCTCGACGAGATGCACACCGTCGTCGGGGCGGGTGCGGCCGAAGGTGCGGTCGACGCTGGCAACATGCTGAAGCCCATGCTGGCTCGCGGCGAGCTGCATCTGATCGGGGCAACGACGCTGGACGAATACCGCAAGTACATCGAGAAGGATGCCGCTCTCGAGCGCCGTTTTCAGCCCGTGTTCGTTGACGAACCCAACGTGGCGGACACGATCAGCATCCTGCGCGGCCTCAAGGAGCGCTACGAGGTGCACCACGGGGTGCGCATCCAGGATAGCGCCGTCATCGCCGCCGCCACGCTCTCTCATCGCTACATCTCGGATCGTCACCTGCCGGATAAGGCCATTGATCTCATCGACGAGGCCGCCGCTCGCCTGCGGACCGAGATCGATTCCAAGCCCCTCGCGCTGGACGAGGTCGACCGGCACATCTTGCAACTCGAGATCGAGCGCGAGGCGCTGAAGAAGGAGAAGGAC
The DNA here is from genome assembly GCA_041479735.1 of Anaerolineae bacterium. Taxonomy (GTDB): domain Bacteria; phylum Chloroflexota; class Anaerolineae; order Anaerolineales; family E44-bin32; genus JBGOYQ01. The sequence continues at coordinate 4,009 of JBGOYQ010000133.1, forward strand.
AAGGCCTCAGCCGAGAGGCTGGGAAAGCTCGAACGGGAGCTGGCCGATCTCAACGAGCAGGCTTCGCAACTACGCGCCCGTTGGCAGACCGAGAAGCAGGCCATTGCCGAGCTGCGCAGCCTGAAGGAGCAGATCGAGCGCACGCACAACGAGATTGAGCAAGCCGAGCGCCGCTCAGACCTCGAGGCCGCCGCCCGGCTGCGCTACGGGACGCTGCGCGATCTCGAAGCCGACCTGGGGCAACGGGAGACCCGGCTCAAGGAATTGCAGTCGGCCGGCGCCTTGCTGAAGGAAGAGGTCGACGCCGAGGACATCGCCGCCATCGTGTCGCGCTGGACGGGGATCCCCGTCTCGCGCCTGATGGAGGGCGAAATGGATAAGCTGGTCCATATGGAGGAACGGCTGCACGCCCGCGTCGTCGGGCAGGACGACGCCCTGCAGGCGGTGGCCAATGCCG
>JBGOYQ010000134.1:0-4446 GCA_041479735.1 Anaerolineae bacterium
AAGCGTCGGCGATGGCGTGAGCGTAGGCTCCAAAGTAGGTGAGGGGACGAGCGTCTCCGTCGGGGTGATCGTGGGGGTCCAGGTCGGCGGGAGAGCTTGCGCCGCGGTAGCGCTGACGAGCGGCAACGCCGCCGGCAGGCTAACCCCATTCCGGAGCGTGCGCTGCACCAGGAGGGCTGCACCCACAACCGCCATGGCAAGCACGACTAACGTTCCCAGGATGCCGACGCGGGCGCCGGTGGACAGGCCGGTGCGGCGCTTCGCCGGCATCTTGGCCTCACCGGGCTTTGCGGCTGGGGAGGCCTGGGCCGCCGCGAGGCCGGGCGGCGCCGCATCGGGGGTCGCCTGCGGCTGATGTGCTGCCGGCTCGGGATAAACCGCCCCCTCGACGAAAGGCCCGGGGCGTGGAGGCGGAGGAGGCGCTGGTCTGCCCGCGGACGTGTCGCCCGTCGGCGCGGCCGGAGCCACGCCGGGCGTCCCGCTCAGATCGGCCAAACGGCGGGCGGCGAGCGTGAACTTCGGATCGAGGTTGAGGGCGCGCCGCAGGCACTCGAGCTGCCGCGCTCGGTCGTCGAGCGTCAGGCTGAGCAGGTACCAGGCTTGCGGGGATTCCGGATTCGATTGAACCAGCCGGGCTAACTGTGCGCGCGCCGCAGCGCGATCGCCGCCCCGTATGAGCTCGGCTGCCTGCCGAAGGTGTTCAGGAAGCATTGACTCTCTTCCGAAAGGGTCCGACGTCCCCCTTGCATTGCGTCGCCCCGCCAGCAAGGACCGTCATGCGAGTTTAGCATGGTTGCCGCGGCGGGCAAGCCAAACCCCTCCTCCGCTCCGCCGCGAGGAGGAGGGCAGTGTGGGAGTTACCCTACGCGAGCGCCGGGGCTAAGCGCCGGTTTCGCAGCCAAATCCAGAGCGCCCCGCGACGGGGGGCGAAGACGAAAACGATCACGAAAACCGCCGTCTCGGCCAGCACGATGGCAGGCCCAGAGGCGACGTTCAGGTAGAAGGAGACATACAACCCGCCAATCGCCGAGGACACACCGATGGCGGATGCCAGGCCCATCATTACCGGGAGGCGCCGCGTCAGCAAGTACGCCGCGGCCGCCGGTGTGACCAGCATCGCCAGCACAAGCGCCACCCCGACCGCCTCCAGCGAGATGACAATCACCACGGCGACAAGCACGAGCAACAAGTTGCGCAAGAACCCCACCGGCAGCCGCAATGTCTGCGCGAGCACCGGGTCGAAGGACAGGACCAGCAGCTCCTTATAAAAGGCCAGGATCGTCACCAGCACCAGCAGGCCCAGGGCGGCCATCCAGCGAAGGTCGGCGTTCGAAACGCTCAGCAGGTTGCCGAACAGGATGTGAGCCAGATCGACGGCGTACGACCGCTGAGCCGAAAGCAGCGCGATGCCCAGGGCAAAGGCCCCGGCAAACACGACCCCGATGGCGGCGTCCTCCTTGATCTCCGTGCGGCTGCTGATGGCGCCGATTCCGAGCGCTGCCAGAATGCCGGCGACCAGCGCGCCGGTGACCAGGGGCCAGCCGAGCAGAAAGGCGATGACGACCCCGGGCAGGATGATGTGCGCCAGAGCGTCGCCCAGAAACGCCAGCCCGCGCAAGACGACGTAGGTACCGAGGACCGGGCACACCAGGCCGACGATCAACGCTGCGATCAGGGAGCGGATCATGAAGGTGAAGGTGAACGGCTCGGCCAGCCAGTGCAGCAAGGCGCTCACGCGGCCTCCTCCTCCCCTTCACAGCACGTGTCGGTGATCACCATGACCCCATCCGTGTCGGGCAGCACGTGCAGATGCCCGCCGTAAGCCGCGGCCAGATTCTCACGGGTCAAGACGGCTGCCGGCGGGCCGAAGGCGACCAGCTTTCGATGGAGCAGCGCCACGCGATCGAAGCGTTCGGCGGCCAGATTCAGATCGTGGGTCGAGACGATCGCAGGGACCCCCTGCCCGCGCAGATCGTCCAGCAGGCTAAAGATGGCCTCCTGGCTCGGGGTGTCGAGGCCGGTCAGCGGCTCGTCCAGGAGGATCAGCTCGGCTTCCTGTGCCAGCGCCTGCGCCAGGAAGACACGTTGCTGTTGACCGCCCGACAGCTCGCTGATCTGCCGCCCGGCGAACTGGCGCATACCAACGCGCTCCAGGGCCCGATCGACGTGATCCCAGTCGGCCTTCGCCGGCCAGCGGAACAGTCCGATTTGCCGGACGCGCCCCATCATCACGATCTCACTGACACGCGCGGGGAAATCCCAGTCGACCTGGCTGCGCTGGGGGACGTAGGCGACGCAGATGTGGCCGCCCGGGCGGTGCCCATACACCCGCACGGTTCCGCGTGAAGGGCGCAGGATGCCGCTGATCACCTTCAGCAAGGTCGTCTTGCCGGCCCCGTTCGGCCCGACCACGGCGACACGTTCACCCGCGGCGACAGACAGGCAGACATCATCCAGCGCGGCCGTTCCGTCGTAGCCGACGGAGACATGGTCGAGAACCACCGGTGCCGCAGCGGGATCGTGGACGATAGAGACAACCGCTTCCTCAAGCATGGCTGCACCTTTTCCTGACGTAAGGCGGGCAGAGCGAGTCAACGCAAGGCATCTACGATCGCCTGGACATCGTACTTCATCAGCGCGACATAGTCGCCCGCCGGACCGCCGGCGGGGCTCAGCGACTCCGTGTACAAGGGTACCAGTCGGGTGCCGGTGTCCTGTGCCACCCGCCGGCTCAGTGTCGGATTGACGCTGGTCCCGACGAACACGGCCATGACCCCGAGCTGGCGGATGGCGGTCTCAATCTGGGAGATCTCCTGCGCCGAAGGTTCGGCCGTCGTGCTGTAGGAAGGAATGATCGCCCCGACAATGCGGAAGCCGTACCGGGCGGCGAAATACCCCAATTCGTCGTGGTCTGTTACCAGTCCCCGCTTTGCTTCCGGGATGGCAGCCACTTGTGCCTTGATCCACTGGTCGAGATCGCGCAAGTTGGACTGGTATACATCCGCGTTCGTCCGGTACGAGGCGCCGTGGGCCGGGTCGAGCGCTCCTAGAGCGTGGGCGGCGTTATCCGCCCAGGCGGTGACGTAGGTCGGATCGAACCACACGTGGGGGTCGGCTCCGGCCGGGCCAGCCGAGGGGGTCGACGCCAACACCCGGGGGACGAGCCCCTCCGAGAGCGACACCGTCACCGCGCCCTCGCCGGCCGCGTCCAGTACCTTCGTCAAGGCAGCCTCGAGTCCCAGGCCGTTTTCGAAGACCACCTGGGCGGCGGCGATGGTCCGCAGGTCCTCCGGCGTCGGCTCATACGAGTGTGGATCGGCTCCGACCGGCAACAAGCTTGTCACGAGGACGGCCTCACCCCCGACGGATCGCACCACGTCGGCGACGATTTGGGTCGTGGCGACGGCGTGCAACTTGCCGTCGGCCGGCAGCGCTGCGGGCCGAAGCTGTGCGATCGGCGTTGCGTCGGCGCGGACGACCGGCGTCATTCTGCCGGCCGTGCAGCCTGTGAAGAGCAAGCTTAGGCCCACGAGGGCAATGGCTCTGAGCTCGAGCCGTCTACGCCACCCCACGCCGCCTCCGTGTGCGTATCCCGGTTTTGCCGGATGAGCGGCCGGAGCACTGCGGGCACAACCCGACCAGCTCGAGGACGTGGTCCTCCACCTGGAAGCCCGTCCGCCGAGCAACCTGCCGGACCATCGGGTCGAGCCGGCAATCGGCGAACTCGATCACCTGTTGACACTCCCGACAAACCAGGTAGTGGCCATGCCGGCCCCCGGTGCGTGCGAAGCCATGGCAGCCGTCAGGTTGGTGGACACGGCGAACGTAGCCAAGACCCTCGAGCAGTTCGAGCGTCCGGTAGACCGTGACCAAACCGAGCGACGGACAATAACGGCGCGCCCGCCGCAGAATCGCCTCGGGTCGCAGCCAGTCTTGTGCCTCGGACAGGACACGGGCGACGGCCTGCCGGGGCTCGGTCAGGCGGTAGCCGTGTCGCTTCAACACATCGGCCCAATCGACGTAAGCGCTATCCGGCATAAGTGAAAAACCTTTTCAATAGCTATTGTACCCAAGAATTGCCCTCGGCTCAAGTGGCCGGGCATCGGGCCGATGGACTTGCGGTCGCGGGAGTCTAACCGGGCGGGGTCTGAGTCGGCGTCGGGGTCAGCGTGGCCAGAAACGTGCCCAGCATCCAGCCCTCTTGTCCGGCGGCGGTGCGAACTTGCCACCACTGCTCGCCGGCATACGTCTGCGGTCCGCCGAGGACCTCGAGGGGCATGCCGTGAAACAAGCCGGCCACGAACGCGCCGCCGGGCGATTGGCGCAGGAACACACCCGCATCCCCCACCATCACGACGGCTCTCGGAGGCAATGGCGTCGGCGTCCCGGTCTGCGTTGGGGTACCGGTGGCCGTAGGCGTGCCGGTGGCCGTCCCCGTGACGGTCG
>JBGOYQ010000135.1:0-4441 GCA_041479735.1 Anaerolineae bacterium
GAGCCGGAGATCGCCGGGTTGCTGAAGTCACTGCTTGAGGAGAGACGCCTCAACCTGGGCGTATTCGTGCAGCACCTGTCCGCCCACGCCCGGCTGCGTTCGGGCCTCGATCCGGCACAGGTCACCGATATCGTCTGGGGCGTGGCCTCTCCGGAGGTCTTCAGCTTGATGACGGTCGATCGGGGCTGGTCGCGCGAGCGTTTCGGAAGCTGGTTGGGCGACACGCTGGCGAGGTTGCTGCTGCCTTAGGACGCGCTAGGGCCCCGGTCGCGGCCCAGTACAGGCGTGTCGCGTTTGCATCCCAAGGGTATGCTCGCCTGTGTTCGGCCGGGCGGCCGCGTGTGCGGGCATAAACGCTTCGCTGCGCTCGAGGACTAGGGCGCCATGCGCGCTCTCCCCTTGACTCGGGACCCTACAGCAACACAGCGCTAATTATGGACCGGCCTCTCGCGCGGGGCCCCGGGTCGAATCGAGCCGGGACGAAAGCTGAGGATTCGAATCAAATGCGGATCAGCGGCTGGCGCGGCGTCGGCTGCGGCTCGGTCGCTGACACGCCGGTCAGATCGTAGGCCATCGCGCCGGTGATTCGGATCGGCAGCATCGCCCCGACGGGGAGTGGCTGCTCGACGATTACCATGCCGTCGATCTCCGGGGCGTCGCGGTAGGAACGGCCCAGGGAAATCCCGTCGTTCTGCCCTTCCACCAGGACGTCCAGGCTGCGCCCTACCATCGATTGATTGCGCTGAAGCGAGATCGACTGCTGCAAGGCCATCAGACGGCTGCGGCGGTCTTCCTTCACGTCGGCCGGCACGGGATCGCCCAAGGGTTCACTCGTCGTGCCGGGCTCGAAGGAGAAGGCGAAAGCCCCAACTCGATCGAAGCGCATCTCCGACAGAAAATCCAGCAGCGTCTGAAACTCCGCCTCGGTTTCGCCGGGGTAGCCAACAATGAATGTCGACCGCAAGGCCAGGTCTGGCATCGCCGTCCGCATCTTCTCGATCGTCCGGTGGACCCAGTCGACGTTGGCAGGCCGGCGCATGCGGCGCAGGACCGAGGGGTGCGCGTGCTGGAGCGGCATGTCCAGGTATGGCAGGATCCTCGGCGAGCCGCTCATGACGTCGATCAGCCGATCCGTGACGTAGCCGGGGTAGGCGTACATCACGCGGAACCAATCCACCTGCGGGGCCGCCTGGACCAGCTCGGTTAGGAGCTGGGCCAAGCCATCCTTCAGACCCAGGTCGTGGCCGTAGTCGGTGGTGTCCTGCGCGATCAGGATGATCTCGCGGACGCCGGCATCCTGCAGCCGGCGCGCCTCGGCCAGGATAGCCGCCGGCGGGCGGCTGACGGCCGGCCCCTTAATCAAGGGGATGGCGCAGAAGGCACATGGGCGCCGACAGCCGTCGGCGATTTTCAGGTAGGCGCTGGTGCCCTGAACGGCGGCGCGCGGCACGCCGTGATCATCGCCGGCGACGCTGGGGACGTCCGGCAAGTGATAGACCGGTTGTGGATGCGGCCCGCTGCGCAAGGACTGGACGACCTCGACCACGTCCATCCAACGGCGTGTGCCGAGCAGGCCGTCGATCCCCGGAACTTGTCGAATGACCTCCGCCCCATAGCGTTGAGTCAGGCAGCCGGCGGCAATCAAGAGCTGGCCCGGGCGTTTCGCCTCGGCCAGCTCGCGCAAGACCGCCAACGACTCGTCTTTGGCCGGGCCGATGAAACCGCAGGTGTTGACGACCACAATGTCGGCCGTGTTCGCCGATTGGCTAGCGGCATATCCCGCCCGCCGAAGCAGTTCCGCCATCGAGGCCGAGTCGACGGTGTTCTTGGCGCACCCGAGCGACACCAGATGGAAGCGTGGTTTTCCCATGGGCTAGCCCCCCGGCGCGATCGGGGTTGCCGACGGTGTGGACGTGCTCGAGATGCGTGGGGTGATGGTGGGGACGGGGGACGGGGTCGGCGTCGGGGTCTGAGCCCCGGTCACCGTGTAGATCCGATCGACATCTTGTCCAAGATCGCCAAGTCGGCCCAGGTCCTGGCCATTGAGGAAGACGTGAACGCCTGCGCCGTTGCCGGTAATCAGCTCGATCGTCTTCTCCGCCTGGAAGTCGAGGTTGTCTCCGGGGCCCGGCCGGCCGATGTACTTCTCGGAGCCATCGACCAGGACGCGGATCCAGGCCCGCTTGTCGAACTCCAGGCGAATCGAGACGGCCCCGGCACCGGCGAGAGTTGGCGTCACCGTCGGGCTGGCGATCGATCCTGTGGGTACGAGCACCGGTGCCGAGGTCGGGTTCGGCCCAGTGTCTAAGGCCGTCGTCGGGCTCGGCGTCACAGCACTGGTCGGGATGGTCAGGCCCACGCTGCCGTTCAGGTCCGCCTGTGTCTGTTGCCGCATGCTGGCCATCAAGTGCGATCCACCCCAGACCAGCGTCGCCAGCACGGCCAGGGCGATGGCGGTCGTCACCAACAAATCCTGCGACAACCACCGAGGCCGTCGGGACAGGCTGGGGACCCCGGCAGTCTCGGGACGGCTGCGCGGGCGCCGATTGCCTATCAGGCCGGCATAGTCGATCAGGATGGCCTCGGCGTTCACGCCAAGGAACTCAGCGTAGTTGCGCAGGAAGCCGCGGGCCTGGACCGGAGACGGCAGGGCGTCCCAATCGCTGCGCTCGATCGCAGCCAGGTGATGGATGCGGATATGGGTGGCGCGTTCAACCTCGGCCTGGGTCAGGCCGAGTCGCTCTCGAGCCTGGCGCAACCTCTGCCCGATGGGTTCCATGTCGCGGTCACGAGGTCGAACCGGAAGACGGTCGGCGTCCGTCCTGCGCGCTGGCGGCCTTAGGATTCGCCTTCTTCGGAGTCGGCCGCTTCTTCAATCGCGGCTTCCTCGGCCTCGGAGGCTTCGAGCTCGGCCTGCAGCTCGGTGAAGGAATCCGCCTCCCGCTCGCGCGTCTTGGCGGCTTCGGCCTCGGCCGACTCGGGCGACTCGCCCTCGCGATGGACGATGACCGAGACCTCCGGGATCAGGTCGATGGTCAGCCGAACGCCGGCCTTGTGCACCCCCAGAGTCTTGATCGGCTGGCAATCGATCTGGCGCTTGTCGACCTTTGCGCCGGTCGCCTGCTCGATGGACTCGGCCAGCATGGCTTGGGTGATCGAGCCGTACAGCTTGCCCGTCTCGCCGGCCTTGACCGGGAAGGTCAGTCGCAGGCCATTAAGCCGCTCGGCAACCTCGCCCAGCTCTTGATTCAGGCGGCTGCGCTGATCGTTGGCCGTCCGGCTGATGCGCTCGGCCTGCTTGAGAGCGCCCGGGGTGGCCAGGACAGCCAGGCTCTGAGGCAGCAGGAAATTGCGGCCATACCCATCGGCCACTTTCTTGACATCGCCTGCCCGGCCCAATTTGTAAACGTCTTTGAGGAGCAACACTCGCATGGGGATCAAGCCCTTTCTACAAGATCGAGCGCCGGTGAGGGCGCCCGCGGGCGAAGGGTACAACGCCCTTAGTACTCGTATTCTACCAGACGTCATAGCTGCCCGGAAGGGACGGCATCCACCTCCGGCGGTCGGACCTTCTCCATGACCAGACCATCCTCGCCGTTGCGATAGTACCGTTCCCAGACATCGACCTCCGTGTAGCCGCTCTCCCGATACAGGCTGAGCGCGCCCAGGTTCGACCGGCGTAGTGTCAGCCGGCTGCGAGGCATCGCCAGCTCCGTCTCGCAGCGTTCGAGCAGCAAGCGGGCGATGCCTCGGCGTCGAAAGTCGGGGTGGACCCCAATCGAGGCGATCCACCCCAATCCTTGCGAACGCCGACGGTCGCCGATGACGAAGCCCGCCGGACGGCCGTCCCAGTCGGCCTTGATGCGCACCGCTTCAGGGAAGGTCACCACGGCCAGGATATCGATCCACGGCCAGGCATCCTCGCCGAAGCAGATGCGCTCCAGATTGAGCAGCGTGCGGAAATCCCGCAACGATGCCGGCGCAATGACCAACGGGAGATCAAGCGCGCCGGTCAACGCCTGCTACTCACCGCCCTTGCGAAACGACTCCAGCAGGCTGGTGAACTCCATCGGGAAGACGAACTTGGTCGATGAGCCCATCCCCATGGCCTTCAGCGTCTCGAAGTACTGGAGCGTCATCGTCTTCTGGTCGACCGACTTGGCGATCGAGTAGATCTTCTCGAGCGCTGCGGAGAAGCCTTCGGCGCGCAGGAGCTGTGCCTGCCGGTCGCCCTCGGCCCGACGGATGTTGGCCTGCTTCTCGCCCTCAGCCTTCAGGATGTTGGCCTGCTTGTCACCCTCGGCCACGTTGATGGCCGCCTCGCGCGTGCCGGTCGATTCGGTCACGACGGCTCGGCGCACACGCTCGGCCGTCATCTGGCGATTCATCGCCTCCTGGACCTCGCGCGGCGGGATGATCTCGCGGATCTCGACGTTGGTCA
>JBGOYQ010000136.1:0-4431 GCA_041479735.1 Anaerolineae bacterium
CGACGGCGATACCGGCCTGGTCGGCGATCACCGACAGCAGCGATAGGTTGTCCTGGCTGAAGTGGTCGGCTTCTGGGTGCACCAGGGTCAGCACGCCGGCCACCCGGTCACGCGCCATCAACGGGACACAGATGGCCGAGCGCGACTCGCCATCGCCGTCCGCACCGTCGCGTTGCAGCCAGCGTGGATCGTCCCTGGTGCTGGGGACGACCGCCGGCCGGCGGTGCTCGACGACCCATCCGGCCAAGCCCCGCTCGTACGTGTCGGCCAACTGCTCGGCAGTGTGATCGTGAACCTTGCCGCCGAAGGCCAGCGCGCCCTCGGTGACCCGTCCGCGCTCGTCGAGCACCAGAATGCTGCCGCTCGGGGCGCCCACGTTTTCAAGCGTCAACTGCAGGATTCGCTGGAGGAGGTCACGTAGGTTCAGCTGGCCGGCCAGCTCGCGGCTGATGGAGTACAGCAGGTCGAGCGAGGCCCGCGTTCGCTCGGAGGGTCGCAGGCGTGCCGTCATACGAGGTCCTTGAGGCCGGAGCCGGTATTGAAGACGATGACGCGCTCGTCCGGCCGGACCCAGCCGGCACGCGCCAGCTGGCGCAGCCCGGCCAGCGCGGCCGAACCTTCCGGCCCGGCCAGGATGCCTTCCTGGCGTGCCAGGTCCTGCTGGGCCTGCCCGATGTCATCCTCGCCGACAGACACGCCCGTGCCCCGACTCCTTCGTACCGCCCGCAAGATCAGCCGGTCGGCGTACGGGCGAGGCACGCGCAACCCTTGCGCCCGTGTGGAGGCACCTTCCCAGCGCTCTACGCGATCCGTCCCGCGCTCCAGCGCCCGGACCACGGGCGCGCATCCGATCGCCTGCACGCAAACGAACCTCGGCCGGCGCGCGTCGATCCAACCCAACGCTTCGAGCTCGTCAAACGCCTTATCCATGCCGACCAGGCCCGTCCCGCCGCCGGTCGGGTAGACGATCACGTCCGGCAGCTCCCAGCCCAACGCCTCGGCCAACTCAAAGCCTAGGGTCTTCTTGCCCTCGACCCGGTACGGTTCCCTGAAGGTCGAGACATCGAACCAGCCCTTGGCGCCCGCCTCGGCCGCCGCCTCGCGGCCGGCCGCGTCGATCAATCCCGCCACCCGATGGACATCCGCGCCCGCAGCGCGTATCTCCGCCAGATTGACGGGCGGGGCATCGTCGGGCAGGTAGATATGGGCCCGCAGTCCGGCGCGGGCCGCGTACGCCGCCAGCGCCGCCCCGGCATTGCCGGCCGTCGGGACGACGAATTCCCTCAGACCCAGCTCGGCCGCTCGCGACAATGCCACGGCCATGCCTCGGGCCTTGAATGTTCCGGTCGGATTGGCCCCCTCGTCCTTCACGTGGAGGTCGCTCAGACCGAGATCATCGGCCAGCCGGCCGGTGCGCAGGAGCGGCGTGTCGCCCTCGCCCAGGCCGATCCGGTAGGCCGGATCTGTTACGGGGAGCAGCTCCTCCCACCGCCACAAGCCGCGCGGGCGGTGACCCACAGCCTGCCGATCCAACTCGCCCCTCAGCCGCTTCAGGTCGTAGCGAGCCAGAATCGGCGAGTCACAGGCGTGACAAACCGTCTGGACCTGCCCGGCGTCGAACGTCTTTCCGCATTCCGGGCATTCCAGGCCGGTCAGAGAACTCATCTTGGTTGAAGTATAGCATGGGGCCTTGGCCGGCGAGCCGTTGCAGGCGGTGTCATCAGGCCGGCCTGTGCGGGCAGCCAGCGGATCCACCTAAGGGAACATAGCGGCCGTGTTGGCGCGTCTGCGCTTGGCGGCCTCGCCAGTCACCTCCGGCTTGCGACCCTCCTCGGAGGGGACGCTGGGCGCGCCCCGCAGGCCGCGGAAGGTGCACCTGGAAGAGGAGACGGAGACATCAGTTTCCGATAAGAGGCCCTCTACGCAAGCTCGTGAGTCACTCGACGTACACCTCGACGCGTTGTCCCTCTTCCTCGTCGACCAGATCGATAACCTTGCCCGTCATCCCCTGACGGATCATGTCCTCCAACTCCGTCATGTTGATGCCTTCCATCTCCGGGACGAAGCGCGCGCCCATCCTCAGCCCGACGTTCACCAGACCGGCGGGCAGATTCAGGTTCACCGAGGCCTTGCCGGAAGCCAGGTCGGTCACCCGGACGCGGAGCCAACGCCCCTCGGCCGGTCCTTCTGCAGCCGCCCTCTTCCGCTCTCCTTTGGTCAGTGCGGCCAGCAGCCGTGCCCCCTCCTCGGCCGAGATCTTTCCGTCCTCGACCATCTTCAGGATCTTCATGCGCTCTTCCGGCGCGGTCATAGCGGCCTCCCCTGCGCCCCAAGGTCAACCCCACCACGGTCGTCGATGTCCACGATCCAATCACCGCCGTGCGCGAGATCGCCCGACAGCCCGGCCAGAAGCTCATCGAGCGGCACATCATCCCAGCCGCGCAGCCAGGGCCTGGCCATGCGTACCGCCCAGGCCACGAGCCGAAGCGGGATCGGGACGGCCAGCGCCAATCCCCCGTGAGCGTGGCGAACGCGAATCTGAATCCAGGGCGACTCGGCGCCGAGCGCCGCGAGCACCAGGATCGGCAGCCCGACAAGCAGCAGCGGCGCGGCCAGCAGCCACCACCAGCCACCCTGGGTTGCAGACCAGCCGCCCCCCGCGGTCAAGGCCAGCCCGGCAGCCAAAGGGATCAGCTGCCAGCCGTTCCACCGGCGCGCGCTGGAACCGGCGTCTCCTCCCGCTCCCCCGGCGGCCTCCAATCGCTGGACGGCCTCGGACACGTCGATCTGCCCGGCCTCCAATTGCTGGAGAACCGCCATCGTCCCATCATTTTCACCCATCTCTAGCCCTCTCCACGGCGGACTCTCGCCGTCAGTACTCGGACAGGCTGCCTTGTCGTCGAGCGACGAGTTCGGCCCAGCGGTACAGCCAGTACCCGACGATCGGCATCGCCAGCCCAAAGACCGTGACGATCACCAGCTCCACGAGCGGCGAGGCCAGCTCGGGGAAGCCGGGCGGAAAGCCCATCAACGTGGAGCGAAAGGCATCCACGCAATACGCCAGCGGCAATAGCCGCGAAACTGCCTCCAGGAACGGCGGAAGCGCAGAGAACGGGAAAAAGTTCGCGCACAGCACCAGAAATGTGAACTGCATGACATTCGCCAGTGTCTGCGCCGTCTCCTTCAGCCGCAGCGTCAGTGCCGCGAACGCGAAGCCGACCCCGAAAGTCCCCGAGAGACTCATGGCCAGGATGTACAAACCGAGCCAGGGGTTGGCCACCGGCAGGCTACCGATCATCCAGGCCATCAGACCGCTGCCGGCGACGGACAACAGACCGGTCCAGAATAAGGTGTTGACCACGCGGGATACCAGGCTGCCGAACTTGGAAGCCGGGCTCAGGTAAAGCTGCTCCAGTGTGCCTTCGGTCTGCTCCCGGCGGACGTTGTAGCCGATGCTCCACAGGGTGTCGCTCAGAAACAGGAACAGGACGAAACCGTAGACCACCAGGCCGGCCGTCGGCCCGGTCCACGAGGCGGGACCCCGGCCGGCGAACGTCAAACCGGCCAGCGTGAACACGGAGACGATAGCGAAGACCTGACCAAAGGAGGCAATGAATTCCACCGGGTAGCGCGTCATCACCGTGAATTCCTTGCGCGCCATGGCTGCGAATGCCGTCCATCGAGCGGACAGGCCGGTCAACGTTCGCGCGGCTGGCAGGAGCGGCGTCGCCATCAGAACTGACCCACGCCCTCGTTTCGCCGGATGCCATGTTCCACCCGGCGAAAGACCCAATACCCCAGGAGCGGCGACAGGAACAGGAAGGCCCACATGACCGCCAGGTCCAGATACCAACGCCCGAAGAAGTAACCGATTCCGAGCAGGGCCGAACGCACATCGTTGACCATCCAGGTGGGCGGGAAGAGCAGCGCCAGCAGCCTGACGAGCGGTGGAAACACCGCCACCGGAAAGAACACGCCCATCAGCAGGCTGACGACCCATTGCATCAGGCCGATCAACGCATGAGATTCCTTGACCTTGAGGACCAATGCCCCAAAGAGGAATGTCATCCCGAACAGAGGGATGAGTCCGACGGCGACGAAGACTAACGCCAGGAGCAGGTCACCCTGGAGGGGGTCCACCTGGAACAGCCAGCTCCCCAGCCAGTAGGCGATCGAACAGCTTAGCAGCGAGCGCACCGCGGAGTAGGCTGCGACCCCGGCGGCCAGCCAGAACCGGCTGGTCGGGGTCAGATACAGCGCCTCGAGCGTCCCCGTCTCCTGCTCCCAACGGAGCCAGTAGGCCACGTTCCAGAACGCGTACGACACGATGGTAAAGACGCTCGAGCCGATGAGCATGTAGGCGACGTAGTTGGTCGTGCCGGTGTTGTGTTCGAAGTTGGAGGCGGCCGCGTTGCCGCCCATCGCCCGCCC
>JBGOYQ010000137.1:0-4423 GCA_041479735.1 Anaerolineae bacterium
CGCAGGCTTGGGCGTTCCCTCGGCGTCCAGCCGTGCCTGGAGGCCGGCCGGGCCTGAACCGGGCGCCGAGGGCTCGGCCTTGGCCGGCGGCTCTCGCCCGAGATCGGCCGATGGCACTGCCGGGCCCGCTTCACCCATCGCCTCCAGCGGCTCGAGGGGACCGGTCAAGCCCGAATGCCAGCCCGACTTCTCCAGGTCGAAGACATCCCGGGATGACAGTTGATCGGTCACCGGCGGTTCGGGCATCTGGACCGGGCGCGACTCCGCGTCGAGCGAAGGCAGCAGCCCGGTCAGGCCGCCGTGTTCCATCGTGTCGGTCTTGTCCAACCGGTCGAGACCTTCCGGCTGCTCGAGTAGTCCGGTGAGGCCCGAATGCCAGTCCGACTTTTCCAGGTCGAACACATCGGGTTCCGAGGTCGGTGTAGGCTCGAGCGCCTCACTCGACTCGGTCAGGGGCTCGAGCAGCCCGGTCAGGCCTGAATGCCAGTCCGACTTTTCCAGGTCAAAGACATCGGGTTCCGAGGTCGGTGCAGACTCGGGCGCCTCACTCGACTCGGCCAGGGGCTCGAGCAGCCCGGTCCGGCCCGAATGCCAGTCCGACTTTTCCAGGTCGAACACATCGGGTTCCGAGGTCGGTGCCGGCTCGGGCGCCTCACCCGACTCCGGCATGGGCTCGAGCAGCCCGGTCAGGCCCGAATGCCAGCCGGATTGCTCCAAGTCGAAGACATCCGCCTCGGCTGGCCCGGCGGGCGGAACCGCCGGCGTCTCGTCGCGCGCGCGGGGTGCTCGATCCGGCAGAGCCTCCGGAGGGAGATCGGCGGACGCCTCCCGCTCAAGAGCTTGCTTCTCGCGAATGCGCGCCAACCAATCCGGCACGTCATCGGCTGATGAGGGCGGCGGTGCCTGCGGCGGCGGGGACTCGGGTTGTTCGGACGGCCGCAGCCATTCGGGAACCTCCCCCTCCGGCGGGCCGAAATCCGAGCCCGAATCTGCCTGACGCAATCGGCCCAGCCAATCGGGCCCTTCCGCCGGGGCGGCCTCCGCAGGGGTGCCGCTGGGCGCAGGTCCAGACGCGGGTGCTCCGGCGTCCCACTGGGGATCCGTTGCCCTCAGCCGTGCGAGCCAATCGTCGCCGGCGCCAGCCGGCTCGGCCGGACCGAGGGCGGAGACTTCCGGCTCCTCCGGGCCGCGCAGTCGCGATAGCCAATCCGCGTCTGGCGAGGGCGCACCCTCCCCAGGCGGCTCCTGCCGTGGCAGGTCGGCGGGGCCGGCACCGATAACGAGCGGCTTGAGACGCGCCCCGCAGAAGGCGCACTCCGCCGCGTCGGCGGGGTTCGGCTTGCTGCACATCGGACAGCGGATGTCAGGCACGCCCTCAATCCCCGTATGGCCGGTCGGCGGCCAACAGTACCCTCAGGCCGGTGGCGATCGCGCCCAGCGCCACGCCAAGTAGAATGCCTCTGGCCCCACCTGCCGCCCAGACCTGGGCGAACCAGTTGCGGAGCCATCCGAAGAACTCGTAGGCGGTGCTTCCGCCGGCGACAGGCCAGGTGGCCGTCCCCAGCAGAACCAGCAGCGCCACCCCGATGAACACCAGGCTTGCGAAGTCCCTCCGGCGCGAGACCAGCCGGAAACCGGCCACCGCCAACGACACGGCCAGCAATCCGATCAGACTGGCCTCGACCGGGACCTGGATGTAGTCAAACAGCGATAGGACGACGCGGTTGTCGGGGCCGAACAGCAGGCCGAGGATCAGCGTCCCGATCATGAACATGATCAGCAGCGCGCTGTAGGCCCAGCCGGACTCCTGATCGTTGACCTTCTTGAGGTGGGCGGCCAGCAAGTTGAACAGCCCCAGGATCAACGCCGCCGCCGACAGCAGCACCGCCCAGCGCATGAATAGCAGTCGAAGGTCCTGAACCACGGCCACGTCGACGAAGTAGCCGATGAGGACCAATCCCCCGCAGGCCATCGCCACCGCCGCCCACAGGACGTAGGCACCGATTTTCATGGCACGATCCCCAGCGTACGCAGCGCGGTCCCGATCAGGATCGCCGCCAGGATGAGCAGGCGGACGATGTCCTGAGTCCTCAGGCTGGCGCGGTGGAGCGGGCCGACGTTGAGGTAGGCGCCGCCGGCGAAGACCTCCTCGCCGATCAGCGGCTCCTCGGCCGTCGCGTACAACAGTGCCTGGGCCGGCACGTCATCCGTCCCGGCGATCACCAGCGTGTGGCGGCGCTCGCCGAAATCTGCGGCCAGCGCGCCCTCCGATCCATAGGAGCCCATGAGCAGGTTGAGCGACACGCCTTCGGTCGCCAGGATCATCGGAAGCCCGGCGACGTAGGAGTAGGGCGTCGGGCCGAGCATCCGCGCGGCCGTGGGCTGGTAGCGCTCTCGGGCGCCGACCCGCGCGTAGGCGCTGCGCAGTGTGTCCTGAGCCAGAATGGCCATGGCTCCATCGCCGGTGGTGACGACCGCCGGCCGGTCGCTCATCGTCGTCGCCTCGGTGACCTTCGACAGGACGGCCAGTCCGGCCAGGGCGGGAGCGCTCTCCGGTCCGATGACGGATCCAGTGCCCAGCGAGACATGTACGCGTTCGCCGGCCTCCACGGCGCGCTCGATGCTGGTGTTCAAGGCTTCAAATGCGGGGATTCGACGGAAGTTGGCAGGCCATCGCCGGCCGACGACGGCGATCGCCACCAATAGTGTGACGAACACGACCAGGACGATCAATCCGACGATCCCGGTGGCGGTCATGGTCGGTGCTCTTGCGGCCGAAGGCGGTCGAGCAAGTCGCCGACCCCGGCCGGGTCTTCGAGCAGGCGGGCCATCTCGCGCATGCGACCGCCCGGGCCCCCGAAGAGCGGCTCGGCCAGGTAGGCAGCCTGGGCACCGACCCAGGCCAGCGGCGCGACGCCTTCCAGCAACGCGAAAGCGATCCCGTCCAGCCCGGCTGCGCGTAGCTTGACGGCCACTGCCTCGGCAATCGGACTATCACTGTTCACTTCGCGCAGTATAGCACAACCCCCATGGCCGAGCCACCGGCCCGCCATCTGTGGCGGTGGTCCGGCCGAACCCATTTGCATGTGGGGCAATCAGCGGCTTAGCTCCGCCCGCGTTGGTTGCGCCCCCACACCGTTTCGGTATAATCCGGAACAGGTGTTCGAGACCGCTGAAGATGAGCCTGGACCTGGCGACCGTCATCCCTCAAGTCGAACAGATGGGCCGCACACTGGCCGAGCGCCAGGCCGAGGCCGCCCGACGGCTTCCGATCGCCCAGGCAGCGCTCAACGGGGCGGCCCGCCTTTCGTCGGACGAGCTGCAGGCGCGGATCGCACGGGCCGGCGATCGCTGGCGCGGTGCACTGCCTTCCGCCGAGCCAATCGACCAGACCTACTCCCCGCCGACCCATCCGGCACGGCTCACCTTGGTCGCCGCCGACGGTTCCCAGATCTATCCGGACCGGCATGCCGTAGCCTTCTACTACGTCATCAACGTCGGAAGCATCGTTATCCATCACGGCAGCGGCGAGGCTCCCGTAGTCAATACCCGCCCAGACGTCCACTTCGAGGACAATGACCTGCACGACCCCGAAGGCGGATCGATCACCCCAGCGTTGATCAACGGACTGCGCGACGCCGCCGAGCTGGATGAGCTGGCCGGCCTGGTTGAGCAGCACCCCGAGCGCCCGTGCCTGGCTCTGCTGGACAACGGCCTGCTGCTCTGGCTAGCGTTGCAGGTTCGGGACCAGGACCGCCGTCAGGTCGACCGTATCTTGCAGGCCTATCTCGGCCACCTCGACCGCTTGCGGTCGGCCGGAGCAGCCGTGGCCGGCTACATCGATAGACCGCGCAGCTCGGACGTCCTGGCACTCCTGCACCTGGCGATGTTGGAGAAGGAACAGATCACCGACGAGCGGCTGCGCGCCTCGCCCTTCCGCGGCCTCACCGACCGGTCCGTGTTCGCGCGCTTCCTTCCCGAAGGACACCGCTCGGCCACCTTCATCGAGGGCTCACCGCTCAACCGCGATTTCGAGAAGCGGCATCACCGGGTGGGGTTCTTCTATCTGCACACGGCTGCGGCCGAGCAGATCGCCCGCATCGAAGTCCCCGAGTGGGTCTCTCAAGACCCGGCTATGATGGACCTGGTCCACACCGCCCTCCTCGAGCAGGCACGCTCGACGGGCGGTTTCCCCTACCCTCTGGTGCGGGCGCACGAGTTGGCGGTCATCACGCAGAACGAACGCCGCGAGTTCGACCGCTCACTGTCCGGCGTGTTGCAGCGGCACGGGATGCAGGCGCGCGTGTCGCAGAAGGCGTTGACCAAACGCTGGACGGGCGATCACAAGCGGCACCGCGTATGAAGGAGTTGTACCGATGAGCGCAGCGATACCATCGATCGGGCGCGTGACGCGCTGCAGCAC
>JBGOYQ010000138.1:0-4407 GCA_041479735.1 Anaerolineae bacterium
CTCCGTGCCGGCTACCCGGATAGGACGACTTCGTGACCGCCTTGGCGCAACGGCGTTTGTCCGCGGCGCCCAGCGGCCTTGCGCATGGAGTGCGCTCGTATGAACCACAAGCCCTACTCATTCTTCCGACCTGTCTTAGCTGCCATCGCCCTCGGCATATTGATGGTCGCATGCAGTCTGGGGGCTCCCGGCTCGAGCACTTCGACCGCGACCGAGAGCTCTTCAACCGTTTCGCCCGCCACACAACCGCCCGTGAGCCTCGGCGACCCAGCGCAAGCTATCGTGCAAGCCTATGCCGCGCTTAAGACGGAAAGCTTTCGCCTGCATGAAGACAGCTCGACCCCGGGCACGCCCCCCATCTCTCGCACGGTCGAGTTCGTCCCTCCTGACAGCCGGCATTCCGTTCTGGGGACCTCAGAATCCATCTCGATCGGGACCCAGAGATGGGAGAAGCAGGCCGACGGGACGTGGAAGGCCGCCGGCCCAGTAAACACGGCCCAGGTGGAGAACCAGATCAACGATGCCATCGCCGCCGGCCTCGCGAACGGCACCATCAAGGTCACCCAGCTTGGGAATGAGGACCTGAACGGCACGCCGGCCGCCAGCTATCAGATTGACGGCACACTGGTCATCGGTCAGTTGTCGATCCTCTTGAATGGCAAGGTCTGGCTGCGCGCCTCCGATGGCCACATCCTCAAGTCGGACTCGCTGGGCACCATGAACGGCGTGGCGACGAAGAGCACGATCACTTACGAGTACGACCCGACGATCAAGATCGAGGCTCCGCTCCCATAGGCAGGCGAGGTTCGTCCCAAGGAGGGCACGGAAATGAGACGGAAGAAAGTTGTCATCACTCTGCCATTGATGGGTGTGGTCCTGGCTTCGTTAGCTTGCGGCTTGCCCCTGCCATCGGCTAACACGGTGTCGACCCTTGCAGGCGGACTCGCCACCTTTGCCGCACAATCGACCCTGGCCAACGGGCTTTCCACTCTGGGAGTCCAGCCCACTGCCACGAATGGGCTGGCGACGCTCGGTCCCTGGCTTTTCGAGACAGAGACCGCGGCCGCCGGCTCCGCTGGCACTCAGCCCGCGGTCACCCCGGGCGCGCGCGTGACCAAGAGCGCCAACCCGGTTGCGATCTGCGATGCGATTCCCCAGCCAGCCATGGAGACTGCCCTTGGCCGCCCGCTGGTCGAGGCTCCCAAACCATTTCAGGACTCGACCCTCGGGGATGGGTGTCAGTACAGCGCGGGGAAGGACAGCTCGGGCAATGCCTACTTCGCGTATGTGACCAAGGCAACCGAGCAGCAATATCAACTCAACAAGGCTGGGGGATCGGCCGTCACCCCGGTACTGGGACTCGGCGATGAGGCCTTCACGATTAATGGCGCGGACGCGGAGCAGTTGTGGGTGCTGGTGAAGGGCAAGGGGGCAGTCATGGTCGCCATTGGCGACGCTCCCAGGCCGGCCCAGGCAAGAGCGCTTATCCCGTATCTGCTCAATGCCCTGCCCTGACGCCTGCGCGGCACGACCGCTTTCTCAAGCGTGAGTATAGGGTTCCCCCCGTGAAGCGAGGCGCGTGGTCCCGCCCAGGCGCAGGGCTGGCGTCTTCTAGCGCGCCGCAGCGCACGGGTTGACATGGCCAGCAGGTCTCAGTGAGCGCGGGTCTCCGCGTGCTCATGAGGTGGGGCTACGACCCTCAAGGTCCCACCTCGAGCCAATCCTCGAATCCCTATGACCTGAACGAGTGGGGGAATGCCAAGTCAGCATGCCCCCGCCTGACTTTCCAGTTGGCGCCATTCCATTGACCTTCGGAGATCACACCGGCCATTTCGGCGCGGGGTATAATCCTCCGCGCCGAAGCGGCCGAGCCCGCAGTCCCAACAGAAAGAACACATCGACATGCGCCGACCCATCATTGCCGCCAACTGGAAGATGAACCTGGGCCGCGCGGACGAAGCGCTGGCGTTCGTGCGCAGCATCCGCCACCCGCTGAACGAGATTGAATCCGCCGATCGTGTTCTTTGCCCGCCGCATACCGTCCTGACGGCCATCGGCGAGGCGATCGCACCGACCTCGATCCAGCTCGGCGCGCAGAACATGCACTGGGACGAGAAGGGCGCGCAGACCGGCGAGATCTCGCCATCGATGTTGACCGGCGTCTGCCGGTTCGTGATCCTCGGGCATTCGGAGCGCCGCGCTACGGGCAGTGCCTCCGAGACCAACGCCGCCATCCACCGCAAGGTGGTCGCCGCACTGGCGCACGGGCTCACGCCGATCATCTGCGTGGGCGAGAACCTCGAGCAGCGTGAGAGCGGGGAGACGGATGCGTTCGTCAGCGGGCAGGTGCGGGCTGCCTTCGAAGGCCTGACCCCGGACTCGGCCGCGACGTGTGTCGTCGCCTATGAGCCGATCTGGGCCATCGGCACCGGCCGCGCCGCCACGCCGGTCGACGCCAACCGCGTCATCGCCATGGCGATCCGCGCCGTCATCGCCGAGGCGCTGGGGGATGCTCCGGCGCAGGCAGTGCGTGTCCAGTACGGCGGCAGCGCTACCGTTGACAACATCGCCGATTTCATGGCCATGCCTGAGATCGACGGTGCACTCGTCGGCGGGGCCAGCCTGAAACCCGACTTCGTCGAGCTCGTCCGGCGGGCGGTCAAGGCATCATAGCCTCCGCTCACCGGTTTCTCTTGGACGGGGACAGCCCAGAATCAAGGAACATATCGGCGGCAGATTCACTGCCGCCGATGCTTACAATGCCTGATTTCCTGCCCTGGGGCGCAGCGCTCCTTCGAGATCGGAGCGCCGTCAGCCCTGCACGGCCACTTCATCCACGATGCCCACAATGACGGCCCTGATCGCCCCAGGATCGAGTCCGAGGATCTGTCGCGCACCGTTGCCTTCGTCGATCACCAGGACCGTGTCACCCGGCCCGGCCTGCACGACGTCCACGGCGATGTCGTAGGCGCCCGTCTCCTTGCCGGCCAGGTCGAGCTGATCGACCAAGAGCAACTTGCGACGATCCAGGTGGGAGATCTTGATCGTCGAGACGACCGTGCCGATCACCTTGCCAATGTACATCCTCAGCCCTCTTCCGGTTCCGAGGTGTACCAGACAGCCGTCGGCTGCTCCCGGCGTGCCCCGCGTTCCCAATCGACCTCGTCGACGATGCCGGTGATCGCCAGGTCGACCGGGACGAACACTACCGGCATGGCCTGCGCCGCCTCCCGGCTGCCGACGACCATCACCAGCTCGCCGGGACCGGCCTGCGCCGTCCCGTCGGCCGCGATCTGAGGCCGGCCGGCCGGCTTCAGATCCTCATCCAGCAGCTGGACCACGAGCAGCTTTACGCCCTCCAGCCCTTCGTACTTCCGGGTGGCGACCAGTGTGCCGATCACGCGGGCGAGCTTCATAGCTTGCCCAGCACGCGATCCCCGAAGCGAGTGGAATCGCCGACGTTATCCCATAACCCTGGATGCAGCTGCGGGATGACGACCTCGCGGACCAGCAGGTCCGGCCGTTCGAGCACGCGCGTCCCGAGTTGCACCGCGGTCTCGACGTCGGCGATCATGCCGGCGAACAACACGATCCCCTTCCCGCCCAGGCCGTCGGCCAATCGGATCTCGACCAGGTGGACCTGCGCGCCTTTGACGCCGGCATCGGCGGCATGGATCGCGGCGGCGACGGTGGCGGTCTCGACCACACCCAACGCGTCGGCGGCCTCCGGCCTGCGCCGGCCGCCGATCGTTTCCACCACCTCGGGATGGACGTGTGGCAGGTAGACGAAGTCCAGCACGCTGGCCCCGCCCACCTCGCGGCCGACCGCCAGCGACTCTTCCACGTCGGCCACCTGGCCACCGATCAGGACCAGGTACTTGCCGTTGTGGACCGTGCCCGCCCGGAGCGTCTCGATCGGGGCGCGTTTGATCATGGCGTCCGCAGCCTGGATGCCCGTGGCGATGCTTGAGAACTCGACCAGCGCCAACGCCGGTTCAATCATCCGAAGTCGCCCCTTCGTTGCCCCGCGCACAGCCCTTCATACGATCCGGAATGCGTCCTTCAGCGTGCAGCGCCGGATGCGGCTGAAGCTGATCGGGTTGGTGATGCCCTCGCCGGTCGGGCTGGCGATCGTGAAGCCGCAGAAACCCTCGCCGCCGTCGCCCAGCCCGGCCAGCGACGGCGCGTTCTTCACGAAAATGCTGCAGTCCATCACCCGTGCCATGCGGCTCAGGTTGTCCAGGTTCTTGGAGTACATGACCGCCGTGTGCCGGTAGCCGTGCTCGACGGCCTTGGCCAGGTCGATGCCCTCTTCGGCGCTGCGTACGCGCACGAGCGGCATGATCGGCATCATCTGCTCGGTGACCACCAGGGGGTGGTCGCGCTCGACCTCGACCAGCACCAGCC
>JBGOYQ010000139.1:0-4402 GCA_041479735.1 Anaerolineae bacterium
AAGGGCATCTGGGAGACGCCATCACAACTTATGTTAGGTTTAGTGTGGCAGAGGACGCCGGGACGACTACCCTCGCGGCTTTGGCTTGGCGCTCTTCGCCCGCGTCTTTCTAGGGGAACTCCGCCCTGCCTTGCCCTTGGCCGAAGCCGGGACCGGAATCGGGTCGAGGTAGGCATCCAGGAACGAAGGCGCCTCCGGATGATCAACATGCAGGGCGGTATCGTACTCCCCCGCCGCGACCGGCGGGTCATATCGGACGGGCCGGATTACCCCCAGGGCGGCGTAGAAACGTGAGATCATCACGAGCAGTTCGTAGCGGTACTCCTGCATCTTGAGCGACTGCCATTCAACAATCGAGGCCATGGCGCCCCGCACATGAGCCTTCTCGCGAACGATGCGATGGATTTGCTTGGGGTCGCGGTAACCCAGCGGGGAAAGTAAGACCGCATGGGCCGTCAGGAACAGTGTGCTCATGGTGATCAGCCGGATCCAGCCACCTTCTTCCCACTTGCCAAAGATCTGTCCGAGGAACACGGTGGCGGCCAACACGGCGGCGAAGGTGGCCCCGATGGCCCCGAACGTCCGCATACGGCCGGTGAAGTGCGTCAGGGCGTGCCGGCGGATGGCGAGCCCCATGATCGTGATCGGCAGGAAGACGCCGATGCCGTAGAACGGCGCGGCGAGATTGGTCTGTCCGCGAACGAGCAGCATGATGAACGTGGCGATGCCGAAGGTTATCGTGACAGAGCGGGTGAAAGTGCCGCGCGGGTCCCGGTAGACAATGGCCTCCGGGATTTCTCCGATGGCAACGTCACGCCATTCGGTAGCCTGGGCATCTTGCAGCGCAGTCATCGACGCCGCAGCCAGAAGGCCCACGGCCAGGATTTGGTAGGCCCAAAAGAAGACGATGCCGCCAGGCAGCTGGCCGAAGCCAATGTAGGCCAGGTTGCCGACCAGGCTGCGTCCAAGCGTCCCGTCAAAGACATCGAAACGGATCGAGAACGCCGTCAGGAAGAAAGTCGTCAGGCCGCCGTAGAACAGAAAGGCGGTCTGCACCATCCGGCCGATGCCCGACTTGCCCGAGTAGAATCCCCACACCTTGTTCAGGCGGGGCATGTGAGCCCGGCCCCACTTCACCAGTCCGAAGTCCTCCTCCTTGACGAACTGGATTCCGTTGGACATCGCCTCCAGCCCGCTCAACGCGACCATGCCTTTCATCGAGGCAGTGATCAGGTGCAGGATCGCCTGGGAGATGGAGGCCGGCAGCGGCGGGCCTGAGGCGGGGATGGGCGGCACCCCGCGTGTGTGCGCCAGGAACAGGCCTATCGCCAACAGTACACTCATCATGACGAAGATCCCCAGGCCGGTGAAGGTGATCTGCGCCGACTCGCCGCGCCCGCGGATCGTCAGATACCAGGTCACGAACGCCAGCGTGGCCCCGATGGCGAAGTGCCAGAACCAGTGGGTGTTGTAGGCGTTGAGCACCGACAACATCTGGTCGGCGCCAGACAGCGCGGACACGACGATCGTCAGGACATAATCCTCGATCAGCGTGATCGCCGCCAGCAAGCTCAACCAGGGGGCCAGGTAGCGCATCGAGGCGGTGTACGATCCGCCTCCTTCGTTGAATGGCCCGAGCGAGTACATGTACAGAGCGCCAAACACCAGGTTGGCGACTGCGATGACGCCGGCGGCGATGAATCCTAGGTGCTGCAAACCATACGGATGCAATGCGCTCATCAGCTCGCCGGTGCCATAGTAGAACGAGGTGAAATAGTCGACCCCGAATAGAGCGACCGCGGCCAAAAGGCCGATTTGCCCTGCGCCGTGGACATGCGCGTCCGCACCCCGCTCACGCGGCGCGATGCGGATGGCGATGACGACGATAACGACGAGTAACCCAATCGAAAACAACATGATTGTCTTCCTAGGCCGGCGGCTCGAGGGTCGGGTCGCCGAAGGCGAATCTCAGGCAGCCCAAGAGCTGCTTCAGATGCTGGCGCGTCCCTTCCGTCAATCGCCGGTCCTTCTCGACCCGAGCCAACTCGCGCTCGCCCGCCAGGGCGACGAAAGCCGGGACGAATGGGATTCGCCCGAACGGGATAACTTCGAATTCCCGCTCGCGCAGGCTCATCGTCCTGTCATCGAAGTAGGGCAGGCTCAACCGGAAACCGCGATCGAGCCTGTGGGCCTGGGCACGGCTGCGGATGCCGTCGATCAGGTCGTCGAGCTGCCGGAGGGCTTCCGCCTGGCCGTCGACGACTCGCTCCAAGAGGGCAGCACTGATCGCCGATTGCCCAATGTCTGCGGCTTGCGCCAGCGACCTGTGGACCGGATGCGTCTGCGATGCCAAGGCTCCCTCCTTGCCCGATGGGAAAACCGGCGCGACAACCCGCGGGATGGATCTCACCTACTCCTGCAGTCTATTGCGGCCGGATAAGGGCCTGACAAAGAAGCCGACCAACCTCATAAGGGACAAATAAAAGGCGTGGCGCCTGGAATCAGGCGCCACGCCTTCGATTGGCTAGCGGGGGCATCCCTTATGCCTAGTGGCCCCCGCCGGTCGGCCTCGCAAGCCATCCGTCAGGTATGGCCGGGGCCTCGCATGGCAGGAGAACCTATGGGCAGCCTACGTCGCCCGGCTCGGGCCCTGACCCGAGGCTTGCGGACAGCGGGCTCAGATGTCGGCGATGAACCGGTAGCCGATACCGGGCTCCGTCTGCAGCACCTGCGGCCGTTCGGGGTCGTCTTCCAGCTTCTTGCGCAGCTGGCGCATGTACACGCGCAAGTACTCCACGTGCTCTGCGTACTCCGGCCCCCAGACGGCCGACAGGATCGCATGATGGGTCAGGACCCGGCCAGCATTGGCTGCCAGGAATGCGAGCAATTTGAACTCCGTTGCCGTGAGCTTGACTTCCGCTCCGGCCTTGGTCACATGGAAATTGGCCAGGTCGATCTCTAGAGATTGCGACTGGACGATCGTGCTCGGGCTGCCTTGGGCCTGAACCGAATGTCGCAGGGCGACGCGGATCCTAGCCATCAATTCCTCGATCCCAAATGGCTTCGTCAAGTAATCATCGGCACCACGATCAAGCGCCGCAACCTTGTCGCGCTCGGCATCACGCACCGACAGGACGATGATCGGCACCTGCGACCACTCCCTCAATCGGGTGCAGACTTCGATGCCGTCGATATCCGGCAGACTCAAGTCCAGTATCACTAGATCGGGAGGCTGAGCCGCAGCGAGCGTCAGACCCTCCTCCCCGCGGCTGGCCGTGGTCACGCGGAACTGCTTGGCCGTCAGGATCGTCCGGATGGCGCGCAGGATCTGCGGCTCGTCGTCGATCACCAACACGTGAGGCTGTTGACTCATGCCTCCTCCGTGGCGAGCGGCCCTCGCCCGCCCCAGGTCAGCGGCAGGCTGAACTTGAAGGCCAGGCCGCCGGGTACGTTCTCCGCCCAGATTCGTCCACCGTGTGCCTCCACCAGGCCCTTGCAGATCGATAGGCCCAGCCCGGTCCCGGTCACCCGCTCCGCAGCGGTGACCCGATGGAATGGCGCGAAGACTTGCGACAGGTCTTCCTGCGCCAGTGGAGGCCCCTGGTTCCTGACCTCAACCATCATCCACTCGGCGTCGCGCGGATGGGCCGAGATGGCGATCGTCGTCCCCTGCGGTGAATACTTGATGCTGTTGCTCACCAGGTTGGCGAACACCTGCTCGATCATAACGTAGTCCACGGCCACCAGCGGGAGGTCCTCGGACACATCCAGGGAGAGCTGGTGCCCTGCGGCGGCTTTGCGCATCCGGCCCAGGACCGAGCGGACGATCTCCGCCAGGACGTTCCAATTGCGCTGAGGGGTCAGCGAACCGGCTTCGATGCGGGACATGTCGAGCAGGTTGCCGACGAGCTGGTTCAGGTGGTCGGCCTCTTCCTCGATCGCCGCCAGCAGCTCCTTGCGCGCCTCGCTGTCCCAGGCCACCGCCTCGGTGTGCAGGCTGCTGGCCGAGGCCTTAATCGTCGCCAAAGGCGAACGCAGCTCGTGCGAGACCGATGAGAGCAAGGCCGACTTGAGAGCGTCGCTCTGCTCCAGGACTTTGGCTCGGTTGGCAGCCTCGGCCAGGCGCGCTCGCTCAAGCGCCAAGGCGACCTGAGCCGCTATCGCGATCAAGAGCCTCTCCGGGGGAGCTGCCAGCCTGTCATCCTTGCTCCACAGCGCGATTTCTCCCAGCAGGCCGCCTGTCCCCTGTACGGGCAAGGACAATGTCGGCCGATCAAGCGGCGCAGGCACGGATGCGGGAAGCCCGACTCGAACGGTCCGGCTGCCTGGATCGACTCGCAATTGGGCCTCCAGGTAAACCGGTCGGAAGGTGAACATCACCTGGCGCGAGACGACTTGGGCG
>JBGOYQ010000140.1:0-4401 GCA_041479735.1 Anaerolineae bacterium
CTCGCCCTTGGTCGGGCGCTGCCGTTTCGGCCGGCCGTCGTGGCTGCTGACCCTCGGAAGCTGGGTCAGCTTGGTCACACCGTCGACCAGCTTGGCGACATCGGGCCCGAAATCACGCTCAATGTCGGCCAGCGTGACCGAAGTGTCCTCGACCGTGTCGTGGAGCAATGCGGCGGTGATCACCGGCGCGGGCGCACCCAACTCTTCGAGGATATTGGCCACCGCCACACAGTGGGTGACGTAGGGCTCGCCGGAGACGCGTTTCTGACCCTTGTGGGCGGTCTCGGCAAGGTGATAGGCGCGCCGTATCTGCTCCCGATCCGCGGGAGAGGTCCCTTCCGGCAACGCCTTCAGTAACCCTTCGAGCTTCATTTCACCCCGCTGGAAAGAGTATAGTCTCCGGCCTCGCGCCCATCAAGACCAACCTTCGTCAGACGTAGAACGCACGGGGCGCCACTCTGGGCGCCCCGTGATTCCTTCCAATTCCCCCGCCCGTATGCGGGCTTACTGCGTGGCGGTCTGAGGCGTGGGCTCGACGGGCATCAACGACTCCCAGTTGGCGGTGTAGACCACGCCCTTGCCGTTGTGGGCCGTGTTCAGCCAGTCGGTGAAGGCCTTCTGGACGGCACTCTGGTAAGCCGTCGGATCGAGCTGCCGTGTCTCGTGTCCAAGTACCTGAATGAGGTGATAGCCGTAGGTGGTCTTGATCGGGCCGACGGTTGAACCGACCGTGGCGGCGAAGGCGGCGTCTTCAAATTCCTTGACCATCGCCCCACGCCCGAACCAGCCCAGGTCCCCGCCGCTGTCCTTGTTGGAGGTATCGAGCGAGGTCGCCTTGGCCAGGTCCTCCCAAGTCTTGCCCGCCTTGAGTTGATCGAGCACGAGCTGGGCTGTGGCCTCGTCCTTGAGCAGGATGTGTCGGGCGTGGACCTGCTCTTCGGAGTGCGGCACGGTCGCCTCGAACGCCTTCTGCAGGCGGTCGCGAAACAACTGGGCCTCGAATTGCGCCAGGAAGTCCGCCTCGCTTACCCCGATCTTGGCCAGTGAGGCGATGTACTTCTGGTAGTCGCCGCCGAAGGCCTGCGTCGTATATGCCGTCGGCGTTGGCTGAGGCCCGGACGTGGGCGTGATGGTGGGCGACGGGCCAGCCGTCGGCGTCAACGTCGGCTCCAGCGTGGGTGTACTGGTGCTCGTAGGGGTGCTGGTTGGGGAAGGTCCGGCGGTCGGCGTCAGGCTGGCGGTCGGCGTGAACGTCAGATACGGCGTCAGCGTCGGTGCGGGCGTCGACGTGCCGTTGGGGAAGAACCCGAATGCGTCCTCAACCGCCTTGCGGATTTCCGCCGGCGTGACGGTGATCCCCCGCCGATTGGCTTCCTGACGGATCAGCAGGTCGTCGACCATCTGGTCCAGCACGGTTTGACGGAGCGAAGCTGGATTGGCCAGCTGCGACTGTATCTGCTGCAGCTGCTGGGTGAACGACGACTGGATCGAAGGATTGTCGGCGAAGACCTGCATGAACTGCGAGATACGCTGCTGCTGGCTGACCAGGTTGTCCTGGGCGAGCTTGAATCGCGCCTCCACGCCCATGGCCGAGATCTTCTCGCTGTTGACGTCCGCCACGGTCGAATGGGGTTTGACGTAGCTTTGGTCGAACCACCCGTAGCCGAGGATACCGACCAGGATCAGAGCCGTGGCGATCGTGCCGACCATGATCCATCGTCGCTGCAGCCGCTCGCGCTCCACCCTGGCGTGGTGTTTCTTTGTGACGGGCGTCCCGCCCTGTTTGCTCATCAGCCTGCTCTCCTCGCCTTCGAGCCAAAGACAGGCATGCGGCCGAGTCCGGCCGCATGCCTGAGGCGCGTGTGTCCACCAATGCTAGTGAAAGCGTTCAGCCTTGAACGGCACGAGCGCCAGGTGGCGCGCCCGTTTCACGGCCTGCGCCATCATTCGCTGGTGGCGGGCACAGGTGCCCGTCTCCCGCCGACTGCGAATCCGGCCCTGTTCGGTCACCAGGCGTTTCATCAGGTCGACCTGCTTATGATCGATATACTTGGTTTGCTCGACGCAGAATTGACACACGTGCGGGCGTCGGATGAACCGCCGGCGCGGTCCGCCGCGCTCGCCACCGCCGCCGGAAGGACCTTCCTCGAGTTCGACTTCCACATCTTCTGCCAACTTCAACCCTCCTACGACGGCCATCCTTGGAACGGCCGTTCAACCGTGGCATGCCCTAGAACGGGTAGCCTTCGTCTTCCCCGGGTCCGGCGACAAACGTGGCGCTGGCCATTTCCTTGCGTTCCCCGAGCATGATGATTTCCTTGGCGACCAGCTCGGTAGCGAAGTGCTTCTTGCCCTCGGGGTCATCCCAGCGTCGCGTCTGCAGGCGGCCTTCCACGTACGTCTGTTGCCCTCGACGCAAGTGCTGGTTACAGATCTCGGCCAGACTCCCCCACGCGACGACGTTGAACCATTCTGTCTCTTCGTGGCGCTCGCCGTCGGCCGAATGCCATGCCCGGGTGGTCGCGATGCTGAACGTGGTTACTGGCCTACCCGACGGCGTGTAACGCATCTCAGGGTCCCGCCCCAAGTGACCGATGACCATCACTTTGTTCAAGCCGCGGCTCATGCGAGACTCCTTTCCCCCACCGCAAGCTCGGCGCGTCGAAGGTCAGGCCTGCGCCGTGACCGTGATCATGTAACGCAAAACCTGCTCGGTCAGCCGCAGGCTCCGATCGAGCGTTGCCCCCGCCTGCGGCGGAAGCTCTGCCTGGATGAACGTATAGACGCCGTCGTTTCGCTTCTTGATGGAGTACGCCATCCGGCGCTTGCCCCAACGGTCGACGTTGACGGGCTTACCGCCGGCGGCCTCGATCCAGCCCTTGATCTTCTCTTCCAGGGCGGTCAAAGACGTTTCGTCCAGGTCGGGGTCCGCAATATACGCGAGCTCGTAGTTGCGCATGGTGATCCTCCTTTCCTCGGGATTGCCCCCGATCGCAGCGCCGGGAGGCACTCGTCGGGAGCGGAAAGCGCCTCTATCGTGCGAGGCGCCGCAACGGGGTGCAGTCTATCACGATACCCCAGCTTTGGCAATGCGTTTGGCTCGTGGCCTAGTTTCACGGTATAATCCGCCCGCTTGGGACAGATCGCGCCGGCTGGGACACCCCAACAGCTTCGTAAGCCCGGTAGCGCGCCAGGCCATCCCAAGTTCGTCGGCCAGGTCCCACGTGCCTGGCCCGTTTTCTGCCCGGCCTCAGGAGGCGTGTTGGCGGTCACCCCGATTGTCTTCGGGACCGACGGATGGCGAGGGCGCATCGCCGATTCGTACACCTACGCCAGCGTTCGCCGGTGCGCACAAGGGTTCGCTGAATTCCTCATAGAGACCCAGGGCAAGGATCGGCCCGTGATCGTCGGATACGATCGACGCTTCGCGTCCGAGCACTTCGCCGCCGCTGCATCCGAGGTCCTGGCCGGCAACGGCTTGTCCGTTCAGCTGACCGACGGCGATACGCCGACGCCGGCGATCTCTTTCTCCGTCATCGATCAACGAGCGTGCGGTGCGGTCAACATCACCGCCTCACACAACCCTCCCGATGACAACGGCTTCAAGGTCCGCGATCATCGAGGCGGGGCCATCGACCCACAGGGACTTCAGCGCATCGAGGCCTTGATCCCGCCGTCCGACGACGGCATTCCCCAGGTGCCTTTGGAGACCGCGCTGGCATCGGGGCTAGTCAAGGTCTTCGATCCAGCTCCCGCGTACACCCGCCAGCTGGAGAAGCTCGTCAGCCTGGACACTATTCGACGCGCCGGGCTGAAGGTCGTCGTCGACGCCATGTGGGGCAATGGCGGAGGCTGGTTCCCGCGCCTGCTGGCCGGGGGTTCAACCCAGGTCATCGAGATCCACGGCCAACGCAATCCGGCCTTCCCCGAGATGACGCGCCCAGAGCCCATCCCGCCCAATGTCGACCGCGGCCTGGAAGCGACCGTCCAGAACCATGCCGACGTCCTGATCGTCACGGACGGCGATGCCGATCGCCTGGGGGCCGGAGACGAGCACGGCCATTTTATCGACCAGCTCCGCATGTTCGGGCTGTTGGCCCTGTACGAGCTGGAAATCCTGGGCAAACGCGGCCCGATCGTCAAGACGCTATCCACCACGTCGATGCTAAACAAGCTCGGCACGTTGTACGACGTCCCGGTGTACGAGACCGGAGTCGGGTTCAAGTATGTGGCGCCTAAGATGCTGGAGGTCGACGCCTTGATTGGAGGAGAGGAGTCGGGCGGATACGCCTTCCGCGGACACGTCCCGGAACGCGACGGGATCCTGGCCGGCCTGCTGCTGCTCGACATGATGGTCCGGACGAAACGCAAGCCCTCGCAGCTGGTCGAGATGCTGTTCGA
>JBGOYQ010000141.1:0-4343 GCA_041479735.1 Anaerolineae bacterium
CGACTGGGAGCGTGAACGCTTTACCCTCGACCAAGGCCTGTCACGGGCGGTGCGTACCGCCTTCGTCGGGCTGTACGAGAAAGGGCTGATCTATCGCGGAACGTATCTGATCAACTGGTCGCCCGGGCTGCGCACGGCCGTTAGCGACTTGGAGGTGGAGTACAGCCAGGAGCAGGGCAGCCTGTATTACTTCAAGTATCCGATCTCCGGCAGCGACGAGCACATCCCGGTGGCGACGACGCGTCCGGAGACCATCTTGGGCGACACGGCGGTGGCAGTTCATCCGGACGACGATCGCTACCGTCACCTGATCGGCCAGGCCTGCGTCGTGCCGATGCTGGGCCGCGCGATTCCGGTGATCGCGGATACCTACGTCGATCGCCAGTTCGGCACCGGCGCCCTCAAGATCACTCCCGGCCACGATCCGGCCGACTACGAAATCGGCCTGCGCCACGGGTTGCCGGTGATCAGCGTGCTCAATCCGGATGCCAGCATGAACGAGAACGCCGGCCCATATGCCGGCCAGGACCGTTTCGAGTGCCGCAAGCGACTGTGGGTCGACATGCAGGCGGCCGGACTGACGATCAAGGTCGAGCCCTACACCCTGCAAGTGCCGCGCAGCCAACGGGGCGGGGAAGTGATCGAACCGATGGTGTCGACCCAGTGGTTCGTGCGCATGAAGCCCTTGGCTGAACCGGCATTGGAGGCCGTGCGCAGCGGTCAGATACGTATCGTGCCCGACCGATTCACGAAGGTCTACTACAACTGGCTGGAGAACATCCGCGATTGGTGCGTCTCGCGGCAGTTGTGGTGGGGTCACCGTATCCCCGCCTGGTACTGTGCCGACTGCAACCAGATGACCGTCGCGCGCGAGGACCCGGAGGCCTGCAGCCATTGCGGATCGACCCGCATCACGCAGGACCCTGACGTGCTCGATACCTGGTTCTCTTCCGGGCTTTGGCCGTTCTCGACCCTAGGTTGGCCGGAGACGACGATCGACCTGAAGACCTATTACCCTACGTCGATGATGGAGACCGGGTACGACATCCTGTTCTTCTGGGTGGCGCGGATGATCATGATGGGCCTCGAATTCACCGGCCAGCCCCCGTTCCGCACCGTCTACCTGCACGGCCTGATGCGCGACGAGCACGGTCGCAAGATGTCTAAGACGCTGGGCAACTTCATCGATCCGCTGAAGGTCATGGATGAGTTTGGTACGGACGCCCTGCGTTTCACCCTGCTGACCGGATCGACGCCGGGCAATGACATCACCGTCAGCCTGCAGCGGGTGGAGGCCAACCGTAATTTCGCCAACAAGCTTTGGAATGCCAGCCGCCTAGTGCTGAATGCGATCGGGCGCGCTCCGAAGCGGCCGGGTAGCCTACCGGAGCCGACCCTGGGAGACCGCTGGATCTTGGCCCGGCTGGGCGGCCTCGAGCGCGAGGTGGCGCGGTTATTCGAGGCCTATCAATTCGCCGAGGCCGGTCGGCAAATCTACGAGTTCTTCTGGAGCGAGTTCGCCGACTGGTATCTCGAGATCGCCAAGCTTCAGTTGGAGGAGGGTCCGGCACACGCCTGGTCGACGGTCTCGACCATGGTGCATGTCCTGGATGACTGCCTGCGCATGCTTCACCCATTTATGCCCTTCGTCACCGAGGAGCTGTGGCAGCATCTCAGACAGGCATGCCGAGAGCAAGGGGGTGGGCTCGGGCCAGCCGACGGTTGGGAACAGGCTTTGATCGTGGCGCGCTGGCCGGAAGTCGAGGCCGCTGCGCCGGGGGCGGCGGAAGACGAACGGGACTTCGGCGTGATTCGGAGCCTGGTTACGGCGGTGCGCAATGCGCGTGCCGAGAACGATGTGCCTCCTCGCAAGCGCATACCGGCCGTCGTCGTTGCCGGCGAACGACGACGGCTGATTGAGTCCGAGCGCAAGACGATCGCGGCGCTGGCCCGAATCGATCCCGAGGGGCTGGTAGTCCACGCCTCACTGGCCAATCCACCGGCCGAATCGGTGCCGCTCGTGGTGGGCGAGGTGGAGGTGTATCTGCCTCTGGAAGGATTGGTCGACACCGTCGCGGAGAAGGGCCGGCTATCGTCCGAACTTGCCAATGTGCAGGCGCAGATCACGCGACTGGAGACCTTGCTAGGGGGAGCGTTTGCAGACCGCGCGCCGGCCGAGGTGGTGGAGAAGGAGCGAGCCAAGTTGGCCGAGCTCAAGCAGGCCGAGGAGAGGATCCGCTCGCAGCTTGAGGGCCTCGGAGCGTAGGGCAAGGGCGGAGGCTCTCGCCGGCCCGAGCGCCGCTCCCTTCGCATAGCCACCATTGGATGGGACGCGTCTCGCATGCCTCCGGCCGCGCGTCGGCTCGTGTTTATCGATGCCCACCGTCGCTGGCGGCTCGGCCAGGGGTCGGGATGTCGCTGTGATATACTCGCCGGCTCGGAGACCCAATGCGGAAGAACGGTCCGGACCTGTTGCGATGGATTTCGGTTGGCCTGCTCCTGGCAGCGCTGGCGCTGGTGTTCTTCGAGTTGGTGACCTTCAGCCGGCAGCGTGCCAACCTGCCGCGAGGCCTGACCATCGCCGGCGTTCAGGTGGGCGGACTCGATCAGACGACAGCTTCGGAGCGGCTCCTTCAGGCATACAGCACGCCGGTTGAGCTCCACTACGGTGACCAGGTGATCTTGCTGGTCCCGGCTGCAATCGGCTTCCGGCTGGACACCGAGGCCATGATGGCTGCAGCCGAGCTGGCGCGTACCGGCGACGACTTTTGGGCGGACTTCGGGAACTACCTGTGGAACCGGCCGGCGACCGCGCAGGCCATCCCTCTTCGCTCGGAGTACTCTCCGGCTCAGCTCGATGCCGCGCTGCGCGACATCGGCGCACGCTACGACAATCCTCCGATGCCCGTCCTCCCGATTCCCGGCAGCCCGAATTTCCAGCCGGGTCGCGCCGGGAGCGTTCTCGACATCGCCCGGGCCTCCGAGTTGATCGGCGAAGTGCTGACCAAACCCTCCAACCGGCGCCTCAACCTTCCGGTGGTCGCCAGCCAGCCCGGACGGCCGGGCTTACCCACGCTGGCGACTCTGTTGAAACAGAACATCGACGTCGCCGGCTTCGACGGTCTGGCAGTGGTCTACGTGGCTGACCTGCGCACGGGCGACGAGATCGAGGTCGGCCGTTACCAGAATGCCGACATCTCGCTTAAGCCCGACATCGCCTTCACCGCCGCCTCGACCATCAAGATCGGCATCATGACGGCTTTCTACCGCTACTTCGACGGCCCCCTGGATCCGGAGGCCGACCGCTGGCTTACCCAGATGATCACGCTGTCGGGGAACGATCCAGCTGACTGGCTGATGCAGCGCATCGATCGCACTCTGGGGCCGATCAAGGTGACCGACACACTCAAGAGCCTGGGTCTGGACAGCTCGTTCATCGCCGGATACTTCCATCTGGGGTCCGAGCTGTTGCGTGACTATCAAACCCCAGGCAACTCGCGGCCTGACATTAATACTGGTCCCGACCGGTACAACCAGACCACCGCGTCCGACATGGGCATGCTCCTCACCGACGTGTACCAGTGCGCGAACGGGGGTGGGACGTTGCTGGCGGCATTCCCCGGCCAGCTCAAGCAGGCCGAGTGCCAGCACATGCTCGAGTTGCTCTCCCAGAACAAGATCGGCGTGCTGATCGAGGCCGGCGTCCCCGATGGGACGCGTGTCGCCCACAAGCACGGCTGGACTGACTCACCGCTGACCCAGGTCAGCGACGCCGGCATCGTCTTCTCGCCCGCCGGGGACTTCGTCGTCTCGATCTTCCTGTGGAACAGTCACGAGATGATCTGGGAGCCCAGCTCCAAACTGGTCGCCGAACTTGCCCGCGCCGTCTACAACTACTTCAATCCTCCTGCATCCCCAAACATCGCCCCCAAGAGCTGAGCGGCCCCCGGCTTTCATTCCAATGTACGCGAGAGGCCGACCCGATGGGCCGGCCTCTTCGATTCCGCCCGGCAGGGAAGGTCAAGACACGGGTTCGAGGTCCGGGTTGTCGCACGGTTGCCGACCGACCTTGGCCATCGGGATCCAACCGGACGGCAGTCTCACCTGGACGACGTCGGCAGTGAAATCCGTGACGGTCGGGCCGTGGTTGTCGAATAACGACGAACCGACGCCGTAGGAATCGACCGGGACTCCGAGGCGTTCGAACCGACGGATCTTCTCCGGCCCAAATCCACCGGAGGCGACGATCTTCACCTCCTGGCAGTATTGCCGGGCCAGAGCTTGTCGCGAGGCAGGCAGACCCCAGCCCTCCCAGGCGCGGTCGATCGCCTGACGAACGGTGA
>JBGOYQ010000142.1:0-4343 GCA_041479735.1 Anaerolineae bacterium
CCACCGCGCGAATGTCGGAATGAACCCGAGCGTACTCTTACTCCCCGACGGCGTGTAACGTGTCTCTAGCTGCCGAGGCGCCGCGCGCGTCGGGAAATCAGGAGGGCGCGCCAACCCGCCGGACTTGAGGGTGGCTTGTATGGCCGGCATGGCTCCCAAGGCATTCTAGCCGATCCGCCAGGTCAGAAACCGCGCAGTTGTCGGGGGTCGACGCGGATGCCGACGCAGTATTCCTCGAAGAAGGACTGGCGGGTAAAGCCAAGGTCTCGCAGTCCCCGGCGATACTTGCGCACGTACGCCTCGATGCGCGGCGCATCCGGCATCCGCCTGAGTAGTCGCGCCTGCCCGAGCAGGACCGCAACTTCGTCGCCCGACAGGTCCGTGTTCAGGTTAAGCGAGACCCAGGGGTGAAGGCGAATGTGGCTGATCTTCGCAGCCTGAAGCTTGCTGAACAGCAGGCAGTCGACCCCGTTCCATTGGAACCAGACCGGCCTCGGCTGAGGCCTGCCCCGACGATCGATGGTTGTCAGCCAGAGGATCGATTCGCGCTCAAGGCGCCGGTTGACATGACGGCCGAAGCGAGTAGTCCAATCAATCATGGCACCTCTCCTTCAATCAACACGAACGGCGCCTGGAGGGGATCCGCCGCCGTCTGGCGATGAATCGAGATTCACGAATGAGCCGACGACCGATTCTCGTCGATATCTTCCCCCGGCGGCCATCATCCCCGAATCTCCAGTTTGCCAAGCCACACACGGCGAGTCCGCGGCAATCCCTCAATTGCCACGTACGGCTCCAATCGTATTCCGACTCTCGACGCCCATTCAGGCCAGCCAGGCGCGGTTCGATAGCCAAGCGACGCGGTGGATCCACGGACTATGGAGGTCTCCTTGCTCCGCATTCCAACCGTCCACGGGAACGAAACGCCAAGTGAGAGATGACATCGGTCACTCCCCATTGCCCAGCTTTCGGCCTAGCATCTTGGGTGAAACAACCAACGGCGCGTGGGTCTCTCGCCCCATGGCCTGGCGTCGCACCGCCGGTTGTCCGATGGGCAGGCAACCTCCATGCCGCAGAAGAGCCCAACGGCAGGGTCGCATCCGGCCCCTTCCACACGAGGAGCATGCTATGAAAGGAAAGACCGTCGCCATCGTCCTGTTGGCTCTGCTCACGTTGACCCTGGCCGCCTGTGCCGGGGCGGCGACTGCCAGCCCGACGCCCAGTCCTGCCACGCCCACCGAGCTCCCTCCGCCTCCCAGTCCGAGCCCCCTGCCCCCGACCCCCGTCGCGACCGCCAACCCACACGTTGCCGGCGCCGACTGCGCCGCATGCCACCAGGAGGAGCACAAACGTTGGGCCACGACCCTGCATGCCGCTTCGCCGGCGGACGTCCTGCTGAATACCGAGCACGATACCGCCGAGCTGCTCATTGACGAATGCCTGAACTGCCACACTCCCTTCCAGGCCGGTACGCTCAAGGTCGGGGATTTCGTCCAACCCCTCGATCAAAAAGGGCCATGGAAGCTGGTCGAGGCGAACGTCAATCAGTGGCAGGCGATCAAGTGCGAGGTCTGTCATGATCCGACGAGCACTGCACCCAACAAGCTGGCCTTCTTCGACCCCGGCACGCACCAGTACGTGGCCGTGAAGACCACCACCGAACTGTGCGAGAAGTGCCACCAGCCCGGCACCGACGACAGCCGCGATTTGAAGGGCTCGGTTCACGAGGGGCTGCAGTGTGCCACGTGCCACTTCGTGAAGGGCTCAGAGATGAGCCTCGATCCGCATCAGGCCTGTGCCACGTGCCACCCCAAAGTCAATCCCAAGCACCCCGACGTGACCACCCTGGACACGACTGACAAGTCCGCAGACAGCAAGAACGACATTCACTTCCTCACCTGCGCAACCTGTCACCCGAAGGGAACACCCACACCCGCCAAGTAGAGTATGGACTCGACGACCTTGGGGGCGCAACCCGCGCGCCCCCAAGGTCGTCCTCCGAGTCATCCTCCGCCAACCCCACGTACAGAAAGTCAGGCAAGAGGTTCGCCGGGTCAGGCCTGACGGCGAGACGCGGTATACTCCAGCGGGGGAAGGAGGGCTCCGTGGATTTTCTCGGCGTCCTGGCAGTCATACTGGCCATTGCTCTGATCGCAGGCACCCTCCTGCACACCTTCTGGGACCTGGGGGGGCGCACCAAGAGGCTCTTCCGATCCATCTTCAGGCGCTCGAAAAACGAGTCGGCCGAGCCCGATTCGCCTCTTGGGCCGTCCCCGGACGACATTCATTAGAATCGCAGCCTCAATCTATCGCGTTGCCCGCTGACCATTGTGCCAGCCGCTCGATCGCGACCCGGTGTTCCCGGTAGTGTTCACAAGTGTTGCTCATCACCCATCGCAACCGCGGGCCCGCCTCGGGATCATCGGGAAAGCGCGGGCCGAGCAGTGCGTCAAACGGGATCTCATGGAGGCGATCGAGAACCTCCGCATGACTGCGCCGGAGTTCAGCCTCGACGTCCGCCAACGGTCGCTCTGTGTTGCGCGTGTATAGAATTTCGTTGACCCCGTCCTCGTCCAGAGTCCGGTAAGTTGCCTCGTCCATGCCCATGGCCTCGTGCGCCGGCAGGTCACCAAGATGATGCAGGCACAAGAACCGTTCCCAGGCGGACAGGTGCGCCAGGTGGTCCTTGATCGACCAGGCACCAACGGCATGCGACCCCAGCTTCGTCCGATTGCACCCGGCGACGATGTCTTGCAGCGCCTTCCATTCGCGCTCGATGCGCCGCAAAAGGGCGGCCGAGTCCCCAGGGGACTGCCGGTCATCATCCACTTGCATGTCCATCACGGGCCACCTCGTCCACTTCCGAACGGACGCCCGCTCGCGTCCCCAGGTCGCGTGGGCCTGAGCGGCGGATTCCAGCGGAAATGGCGCCCCAATTCCGAGGCGTAGCCGGTCCCCGACTCATCTGCATGCGACTCCAGCCAGGAGGAGAACGCCGTCGTGCCGCCTGCCGGCTGGTTCGAGGTCAACAGACTGTCCATCAGCCCGCGTAATTCGTCCCGGGTCAGGATGACGTCGCCGATCGCCTCGCCGATGATCCGCCCGGCCGCCAATGCGAACCAGGGTGGCATGTGGGCCAATCGCGTCCTCGGTCGGATCCGGGCGGCGAGAAGACTGATGAACTCATCGAAGGTGAAGGTCTCCGGTCCGGCAGCATCCTCGGTCGTCGAGCCCGCATGGCCGGCGGCGTCGACGGCAATCCGCGCCAGGTCGCCGACGTAGACCGGCTGGAGCCGATAGTCTCCAGAGCCGAAGATCGGGAAGACGGGGAACTTGCGGATGAGCCAGGCCATATTGTTCACCAGGATATCGCCCGGTCCGAAGACCAGGGTCGGCCTGACGATCGCGTACGGCACCCCGCAGGTCATCAGCGCCTCTTCCTGCAGCGCCTTGCCCTGGTAGTACGGGAGCCTGGACGCAGCCGACGCGTGGGTCACGCTGATATGGACGATCTTCTGGACCCCGGCGCGCCGCGCGCACGCAAAGAGCGCGGCCGTATGGCGCACCGCCTGGCGAAATGTCACGCCCCCATACTCGAAGCGAACCCAGTAGGTGTTGTATAACGTGGCCGCGCCCCTGAGATCCGCTTCAAGCCGGTCGAGGTTCTCGAAGTCAAGGGGCGTGGCAGGCACGGCCCCGCCGAAAGGATCCGGCTTGTCAGGGTGCGTGGTGACGGTTCGGACCTCTCGGCTGGCGTCCAACAGATGCTTGCTGATGGCTCGGCCGATGTAGCCGAACGCGCCGGTTACGATGTCGATCATGTCTGCAGGCTGTTATCTATTGATCGTCGACAGCGGGGCATGCATGGGTTCTTCGTGGGTTCTTCGTCCGATACTCGTCCACGCACAGGCGCCCACGAGTCCTGCAGCCGACACCCGGGCAGCGGCCCGGCGATCAGTGCGTCTCTTGATGTCTGATGGCCGACTGGAGGATCACGCCGACGACGAACAGCACCGCCCCCACGAGGAGCGCCGTCCCGCCAGCCAGATGCAAGCCTTCCCCGATCAGCGCCGCCCCGGCTAGAGAAGACAAGCCGATTAGGGCCCATTCAAAGACCCCGGCGATCAGGGCGGCGCCCAGGATGCCTCCGATGATCAGGATGAGCCAGACCGCGCCGGTCCCGGTCACCCCCAGCGTCGAGGCCAGGCTCATCGCGATATAGGCACCCGCCAGGAATCCCGCCACCACCACCGCCAGTCGCTGCAAGAACACCGCGACCAGGGCGCCCAGCACACCCCCCGCCAACCCTACAAGGAGCGCCACCCACTCTGGCTGCAGATGCA
>JBGOYQ010000143.1:0-4336 GCA_041479735.1 Anaerolineae bacterium
CCCTGGCGACGCTGGTGCTCAACAAGCTCCGGGGCATGCTGAATGTCATCGCCGTCAAGGCGCCCGGCTTCGGCGACCGCCGCAAGGCCATGCTGCAGGACATCGCCATCCTGACCGGCGGGACTGTGATCACCGAGGAGCTGGGCCGCAAGCTCGAGACGGTCACCACCCAGGACCTGGGGCGGGCCGGCAAGATCGTAGCCAACAAGGACGACACCACCATCATCGAGGGCGCGGGCGACGCCGCCAAGATCAAGGGTCGCATCGAGGAGATCAAGGTCGAGATCGACAAGTCGACCAGTGACTACGACAAGGAAAAGCTCCAGGAACGGCTGGCCAAGCTGTCCGGCGGCGTGGCGGTCATTCGCGTCGGCGCAGCCACAGAGACCGAGCTCAAAGAGAAGAAGCACCGCGTCGAGGACGCGCTGTCAGCCACGCGTGCCGCCGTCGAGGAAGGTATCGTGCCGGGCGGCGGTGTGGCCTTGATCAATGCCCGTGAGGCGATCAAGGGCCTCAAGCTCGCCGGGGAAGACGAGACCATCGGCATTAACATCGTCCGCAAGGCGCTCGAGGTGCCGATGAACAAGATCACCGAGAACGCCGGGCAGGATGGCGCCGTGGTGATCGACACCGTCCGGCGCATGCAGGCCGAGGAGAAGAACCACAACATCGGCTTCGACGTCATCAAGGGTGAGTACACCGACATGGTCAAGGCCGGGATCATCGACCCGGCCAAGGTGACCAAGGGCGCCCTGCAAAACGCCGCCTCCATCGCCGCCATGATCCTGACGACTGAAGCGCTGGTGACCGACATCCCCGAAAAGGAGAGGCAGTCGGCACCGCCGCCGATGCCGGATTACTAGACCGGGGACGCTCGACGGTTCCCGGTAAAGGATGACTCCAACATCAGCCCCTCCAACCGGAGGGGCTGATGCTTTTCCCACAGTAGGTCGATCTCCGGCATGGGCGAGGAATGGCCGCGCCCTTTTCCTCTAGCCTGCGTATATCCTGGATGGAGGCAGACGATGACTACTGCGGAGAAGACATTGCGACGCTCGCGCTCGAACCGTGTCGTCGCCGGCGTGTGCGGCGGGTTGGGGGAGTTCTTCGGCCTCAACCCCTTCTGGTTTCGGCTGGTGTTCCTGATCGCGCTGCTGCCAGGTGGTGTGCCCGGGCTACTGGTCTACGCCCTGTGCTGGATCATCATCCCCAAGGCGCGCTGAGGCCGGTCGATCACCTCAGCCGCCCAACGATCCAAATCAGCGCCCCTCCGATCGCCAAGGCCAGGCAGCCTAGAGTGAAGAGCTTGGCCGTGAATCGCAGAACGACGCGGAGCACCGCCCAGCTTACGGCTACGCCTAAGACGATCAGGGTTGCGTTCAGGATCCAATGCGCATCCGGTAAGGTCATGACTCGTTGGCCGCCGTCTCTGGGAAGACAAGCTTCCCGCTCTTGATCACCGACGATACAAGATTGGTGCCAAAGCGGTACCCTAGTTGGCGGTAGTCGGAAACATCCAGGACGAGCAAGTCGGCCTGCTTGCCCGGCTCGAGGCTGCCGACCCGATCAGCCCGCTGGATCGCGGCGGCGGCGTTGATCGTGGCAGCCGCAATGGCCTGGGCGGGCGTCAGCCGCAGGTAGCGGCAGGCCAGGGCCAAGACCATCTGCATGCTCTCGCACCAGGCGGTGCCCGGATTCAGGTCCGTGGCCAGCGCCAGGACCCCTCCGGCGGCCAGGATGGACTGCGCCGGGGTGTACTCCGACTCGGCCAGACCGAAGGGCGTACACGGCAGCGCCACGGCGACGGTGCCCGAAGCTCCCAACGCGGCGATATCCTCGGGTGGCGTGTGCACCAGGTGGTCGGCGGAGGCGGCCCCCAGCTCGACGGCCAACCCTGTCCCGCCGATGCCCTGGAACTCGTCGGCATGGACTTTCAAGGAGAAGCCCAACGACCGGGCGGCCGCCAGAATACGACGGCTCTGGGCGAGGTCGAAGGCACCGACTTCGCAAAAGACGTCCACAAAGGGCAAGGGGCGGGCGGGGGCGTGCCCAACCCACCACTCGCGAACGGCAGGCAGCATCTCCGAGCACATCACGGCGACGTACTCATCCGTCCGCCCGACATACTCGGACGGGACGGCATGGGCGCCCAGGAAGGTCGGCGCCAACTCGATCGGGCCCTCGGCATCCAGTCGGAGGATGACATCGAGCATGCGCAGCTCGGTCGTCAACTCGAGTCCGTAGCCGGTCTTGGCCTCGGCCGTCGTGGTGCCGGTGGCGAGCATGCGCCGGAGCCGATCGCGCGCGGAGGCCGCCAACTCCTCGGCCGTCGCGCGGCGCGTATCGCGGACGGTGGAGACAATCCCTCCGCCGGCGGCCATGATCTCCAGATAGCTTGCGCCGCTCTGCCGCAACTCGAACTCTCCGGCACGGTCGCCGGCCCATACGAGATGGGTGTGTGCGTCCACGAACCCGGGCATGACGACTCGCCCGCCCGCGTCGTAACTGAGTGCGGCGGGGTAGCGCGACCGGAGCGCCTGCGTCGGACCGGCCTCGAGGATCTTCCCGCCGGAGATCGCGATCGCCCCGTCCTCGATCAAGCCGAGACGACCCAGCTCGTGGCCGCGCTGCGGGCCGCCGGCGAGCGTGAGCAGCTGGGAGGCGGAGTGGATGAGCAGGTCGGCAGCTGAAATCGAACGCATTCGTCTAGCCACTCGATCCCTCCATAAGGGAAGGCTCCCAGTCTCGGTTCTTTGCCACATCAGGTGGCTGAGCCCCGACCTCAAGATACATCCAGATGGACTGGTGGAAAAGCAGCACGTAGGCGCCCGGCCGGAGGGCGATTGGTCGCTTGTGCTCCCAAATCAAGTCGTGGCACCCCTACCGCGAGCGCCGAGAGGCCCCATTCGTACACCACCCAGCATGCCATCACGTGGCACTCGTCGAAATCAGGCCTTCGCAGCGCGGTGTGAGCCGTGAGGACGATGCTGAAAGAAGACGCAGTGAAAATCGAGGCGATGTCGAGTTCTATCGGGCCGAAGATCGCCTCATACCAGGTCATCGACGAAGCCGTCGGTCGGAGGTCTATGGCGATCTGTAGACGCCAAGCAGCAAGCGATCCCGATGTCGCAAGAATCAAGACTGGATGCGCGAGTCAGTCCCGCGGGGTCTTCGCATCTTCGCCCGCCTGCATCAGACGCCAACTCGCATCGCCCCCGGTGCTGGAGAAGCAAGGCGTAACCGGGTTCCGCCATTCCTTCCGGTTTCTAGTCCTCGAAGGTGAAGCTCTTCAAGAAGCGGTCGTAGAGTATCCAGTCTTCCTTGTCTCCGGGGTGGCCAATGACGATCATGTACAGTTGGCCTGACTTGGCAAAGTAGTACCTGTCCGACGCGAATGACTGTGGGCTCCGATTGTGCCGGATGTGAATGGCGGTCGTACCGCCTATTTGCATGTTCGCTTGTCGCACATCGGCGGCGGGGTTGGGATCGTTGGGCGTCCACAAGGAGTGGTCGATGAGCCATTTCTCCAGATCGACCCCCTCGGGCGGGCGAAAGTCCTCCCGATCACGTGGATGACTGATCCCGAAACTCGGCCAACCCGCATTGGCGCCAGTGATCGACAGGCCCCTGAGAGGCTCGTCGTTTACGAGGATGCTCGCATCCGCCGGGTACGCAAAGCGGTAGCCGAGGTCCCCATTCCGGTAGACCCTCCAGCCATCGGCTGTCAGTTCGGCGGTCTCTGTAAGGGCTTTGGGCGCGCTTGCTGAGGCGATCGGTCCAGCCGGTGACGGCGTGCCGGCGGGCTTGCACTCGCCGCGGAAGTAAGCCCATTCATCGCACTGGCTTCCATTGGCGAAAACGCAGATTCCGGCAGTTCCGCCGGTTGCATCCTGCTTGAGCTCCAATCTTCCGCCGG
Organism: Anaerolineae bacterium; assembly: GCA_041479735.1. Taxonomy (GTDB): domain Bacteria; phylum Chloroflexota; class Anaerolineae; order Anaerolineales; family E44-bin32; genus JBGOYQ01. The sequence continues at coordinate 3,917 of JBGOYQ010000143.1, forward strand.
TCTGCTCGCAATGGACGGAAGCCGGGTTGGGCAAGGTCGCTATTGGCGTTGGGGCGACTTGCCTTGGACTGCAGGCTGCCAACAGCCAGATGCCTAGCGACGGAAGTAGGGCTAACCAAGCTTTTCGGGGCATGTTAGTCTCCATATCGATGCTAAGCCCGAAGCGAATCCATCAAGTCGGCTGACTTCGGCCCTCTGTGAGCCATTTCACATACTCGACGATGGGTCCTCGTCAAAGGTTCCTGTTCGCCGGGTGAGATTTCGGGCAGCCCGCCCCCGGTGCCGGCCCTCTCGCGCGGTAACCTCGAGGCTGGATCACCCGCCGCTCGGGAATAAGCTGGGATCAGCCTCGGAGCAACGATCCGCATTCTGATTTCGCCCAGACGGCGAAGGTGGGCGACATTGTCTACGGTAACGGAC
>JBGOYQ010000144.1:0-4329 GCA_041479735.1 Anaerolineae bacterium
CAAGTCCATCTCCGTCCATCGGCGCACAACTGCCGAGTACCTGAGCGACAACCAGCGCGGGATCAAGTATCGCCAGGAGAGTGTCGTCGAAGGGATTCACGTCCCAAGCTTCGAGCCTCTCTTTTCCGAACTCCAGCATTTCGTCGACTGTGTACTGGCGGGCAAGGAGCCGTTGGTACCAGCACGCGATGGTTTGCGCGCCCTGCGCGTGGCGACTTCGGTCCGTGCGGCGATCCAGCAGCACCTCATGGGGGTTACGCGCTACTCTCCCCCGGCGCCCGGGGAGCTCCGCCCGGCCATGATCCCTGTTCAGACTGCGTGAAATCACCCATGCAGCTCTCCATCGTTGTTCCTTTCTATAACGAGGCCGGTAATGTCTCGAGAGTACAGGCGGAGCTTCTCCCCGTGGCGAAGTCGCTGTCGGCAGCCGGGCCTGTCGAGCTCGTGCTGGTGGATGACGGAAGCACAGACGGGTCCCTGGCTGTCTTCCGCGAGGCAATCCATTCCGCAGGCGCGCTGCAAGTCCGGTTTGAGCGCCACTCGACCAACCGGGGCTTGGGGGCGGCCTTGCGCACCGGCCTAGCGGCGGCACAGGGCGAAGTCATTGTCACAACGGATTGCGATGGTACCTATGCGTTCGCTGAAATCCCGAACCTGCTGGCGCGCTTGGGGCCGGAGGTCGACATTGTGACCGCATCCCCCTACCACCCTCAGGGGGGAGTCGCCAACGTCCCGCGATATCGCCTGGTACTGAGCCGCGGCGCTTCGCTGCTGTACCGCCTTCTAGTCGATCGCTCACTCTATACCTACACGGCGCTATTTCGCGCCTATCGCCGCCGTGTTATCGAATCCGTGACCTTCGAGGCGACCGGCTTCATCGCCGGGACAGAGCTACTGGTGAAGGCGATGCTCCAGGGCTTCCGGGTGGCGGAATACCCTGCCGTTTTGCGGTCGCGAACTTCAGGCGTTTCGAAGGCCAAGCTGGTTCGCACGATCCTCGCGCACGTGCGTTTTCTAGGTCGAGTTTTACTTCACCGGATGCGGATAAGGACGTTGGTCGTGTCGGCCCCGGGGCAGCGGAGGACCGGATGGGTATGATGACCGTCTTGCTCAGAAAGAGGAAGGGAACGATGAATATCGCGCTCGTTTACATCTTGATCAGTGTGCTGGGTGGAGCTCTCGGCCAGGTCTTGCTCAAGAAAGGAATGGGCAGTATGGGACCTTTGACGATCAGCGTTGCCCAGATCGGGCCCGTGCTCTGGCGGATCGCCACGAATCCATTTGTGATCCTCGGGCTGGCGATCTATGTGGGCTCGACGCTTTTCTGGCTGGTGGCGCTCTCACGTGTGGATCTGAGCTACGCCTACCCATTCGCCAGTCTGAGCTACTTGTTCATGCTGGCCGCATCGTGGCTTCTCTTCAAAGAGGATCTTTCGCTGGCGAGGCTGCTCGGTACGACAGTCGTTTGTGCCGGAGTGGTACTGAACGCCCGCAGCTAGTGGTCGTGCGAGCGCCAACTGCTTTGTCGGAGATTACCTCGTGAGAATCCTGTCCATCGTCGGCGCACGACCCGAGTTTATACAGGCTCAGCCAGTCAGCCGGGCACTGCGGACGCGGCACAAAGAGATCCTGGTTCACACCGGCCAACACTATGACTACCTGATGTCGCAGGCGTTTTTCGACGAGTTGGAGATTCCCGCTCCGGACTACAACCTTGGGGTCGGGTCTGGAACCCACAACCAGCAACTGGCGTCAACGCTCACTCGCCTGGACGAGGTGTACGCGAAGGAAAGGCCAGATCTTGTGATCGTCCGCGGGGACACGAACTCAACCCTTGCCGGGGCGCTGGCGGCCGCCAAGATGCAAATCCCGGCCGTGCACATCGAGGCGGGTGAGCGGTGCCAGAATCGTAGGATGCCCGAAGAGGTTAATCGGCTCGCGACAGACGTACTGGTCGACATCCATTTCTGTGCAAGCCAGGCAGCCGTCAAGCACCTCGCAGACGAGGGAATTCGGAGCAGCGTTTTCTGGGTCGGCGACGTGATGCTCGATGCCCTGCAGGCTTTCCTGCCATTGGCACGAGAGCGATCGAAAGTGCTCGAGCGGCTCGAGCTTGGTCCGCAGAAGTACGCCCTCGTTACGGTCCATCGGGCCGCCAACACCGATGACCCTTCTCGTCTGACCCAAATCGTCGGCGCCTTGAACAGTGTGGAAGAGACCATTGTATTCCCGGTTCACCCTCGCACACGCCTGGCCCTCGCCCGTCTGGGAATGAACCTTGGCCCGCATATCCGGCCCATCGATCCGGTGAGGTATCTCGATATGCTTTCTCTCGAATCGAACGCTCGCCTGATCGCCACGGACTCCGGCGGTGTGCAACGCGAGGCCTACTACCTCGGCGTTCCTTGCCTCACGCTTCGCGACGAAACCGAGTGGACGGCCACCGTTTCTGCAGGCTGGAACAAGCTCGTCGGCGTCTCTCCGGAAGCCGTTGCCGAAGCCTGGACGACGTTTCAACCTCCATCCTGGCGGCCGCCGGTTTACGGGGATGGGACTGCGGCGCTCCAAATTGCAGAGATTCTGAATGAACAGGTTATTGATTTCGGGGCCAAGCGCAATCAATACGAGACCAGGCAGGATAGCCCGACGGGGGAACAACGCGAGGGCTCGCAGTGACTATCGGTATCGTGGGCGGGGGCATCATGGGCGTGAGCCTGGGATACTACCTGGCCCGCCATGGGGAAGCGGTTGAAATCTTCGAGGCATCGCCCACCCTCGGCGGTCTGGCCGGACCCCTTTCACTTCCGGATGGCACCCCGATCGACCGCTTCTACCACGCCATCCTATCGAGCGACACGCACCTGCGCCAGCTGTGCGAGGAGCTCGGGATCGAGGATCAGCTGCGATTCCGCCAGACCCGCATGGGCTTCTTCCATGATGGCCATGTGTACTCCATGAACTCCACCCTGGAGTTCCTGAGGTTCCCTCCGCTGGGTTGGGTCGACCGGCTCCGCCTCGGCCTGACCGTCCTGGCGGCGCAGTTCATCCGGGACTGGCATCGGTTGGAGAGGATTGGCGTCGAGGACTGGCTGGTCCGCTGGGGCGGAAGGCGCCTCTTCGAGTTGATCTGGCAGCCGATGCTGCGCGCCAAGTTCGACGGCGGCTTCGATCAGACACCGGCTACCTACATCTGGTCGCGGCTGGTCCGGATGAAGTCCACCCGAGGAGGGGCGAACCAGCGGGAGGAGGCGGGTCACCTCGTCGGGGGCTACGCCACGCTGTTGAATGCTATGGCCGAGCGGATCCGAGCCGCCGGCGGTCACATCCATCTGCGCAGCGCCATCGAGGAGATCGTGATCGAGCGGGGGCAGGCCGCGGGATTGCGGATCGGCGGGGAGGTCCATCGCTTCGCCACCATCGTGACGACGATGCAAGCGCCGGTCTTCCGCCGCCTCATCCCATCGGCCGACCCTTGCTACCTCGAGTTCTTGGATGCCACGAAGTACCTGGGCATCATCTGCCCCGTGCTAGTGCTCGATCGGCCGCTGACGGGCTACTGGACCCTCAACATCACCGACACCTCGGTGCCGTTCACGGGTGTGATCGAGACGACCGCCTACATCGATCCGCAGTTCGTCGGAGGCCATCATCTGGTGTACCTGCCCAAGTACACGGCTTCCGGCAGCCCGTACCAGCAGGCATCGGACGAAGAGATCAAGACCACCTGGCTCGAGAACCTGCGGCGCATGTTCCCCGCGTTCCAGCTGGAGTCGGTGCAGTACTTCCTGATTCACCGGGAGAAGCTGGTCGAACCCCTTCACGGCTTGAATGGAACGGATCGGATCCCCTCGGTGAAGACCCCGATTCAGGGTCTGTTCCTGGCCACCACGGCCCAGATCTATCCCGGGCTAACCAACGGGGAGTCCGTAACTCGCCATGCAAGCCAGGCGGCCGTTGCAGTGCTTGCCGCAAGGTTCGGCCAAGGCTACCTATCTTCAGACTCGGCTTTGCCAGAACGGTACGCGGGCAAAGCCTTGGCAAAGATGCAGGAATGACACGCGGGACCGCTGGGGCGTTCGGCAGGCGGCAGAGAGTAGCTCAAGGCTTGCATTGCCGGTTCTGAGCTCCTTGCGGTCTCCACCTCACAAGGTCGAAGAGTCCAGCAAGTGCCGCAGGCGAGATTGAGCCGAGGCGAACGAAGGTATCTGGCGAGAACCCAAGCACTTGTGCCCGCTTGCCTGAACCGGCTCGCGTTCTTCTTGGGTCTCTCCAGAAAGGGCGTGGGAAGCCCTCACCGAGTCTTCAGGCAGAGAAAACAGGGAGGGAGGG
>JBGOYQ010000145.1:0-4321 GCA_041479735.1 Anaerolineae bacterium
CCGGGCACGCGCGTGCGGATGCGGTCGATCAGGCGCCGATAATCGTCGGCCTTGTACCCGCGCTTCATGTTAGCCAGCACGGCGTCGTTGCCGGCCTGCACGGGGACCTCCAGGTGCTCGCACACCTTGGGGAGCTCGGCGACGGCTGTCAGCAGGTCATCGTCCATCCAGTTGGGGTGCGAGGTCAGAAATCGGATGCGCTCCAGCCCGTCGACCTCGGCCAACTGTCGCAACAAGCCTGCCAGCGACGGGCCGTCGGGAAGATCCCTCCCGTAGCGATCCACGATCTGACCGAGCAGCGTGACCTCGCGAACCCCCTGGTCGACCAGCGATCGGATCTCCCCCATGATCTCGTCGGCCGGTCGGCTGCGCTCGATGCCGCGGCGGAAGGGGATCACGCAGAAGGTGCAGGCGTGTGAGCACCCGTATACGATCGGCACGTGGGCGGAGACGTGTCGACCGCGCTCACTGGCAGGCAGCACCCAGTCGCCGTCCAACTGCGCATTGCGCCGGGCGGTCACCTCCCCTTCGAGGGCGCGGCCCTCTCGGACGCGCAGGAGGTGTAGCAAAGGGGTGGGGTCGGACGGCGGGGAGAAGACGTCGACGTAGGGGAAGGCCTCCCGCAGTCGAGAGTCGCCCTTCACGCCGACGAGGCACCCCATCAGGTTGATGACCATCTCCGGCCGCCGCTGCTTCAAGGGCTTGAGCGAGGTCAGCCAGCCGTAGGCCTTATCCTCCGCTGACTGCCGCACGACGCAAGTGTTCAAGACGACGACGTCGGCAGACTCGGGCGCGGCTGAAGGCTCGTAACCTAAGTGCTCCAAGGCGGCCGCCACGCGCTGCGAGTCCGCCACGTTCATCTGGCATCCGGCCGTCCAGATGTGATATTTCATACCCGCATTATAACCAAAGCCGCCGCGCGGGCGGAGAAGCCGGGTACGCTGGAGCGTCAGCCCAGGTAGTGTATGATTTCCCCGGTGCAGATCTATCCGGGACGATTCCCGTCGTGGCACAACGGTGCGAGGCCGGGCCGAGCGCTCGCCATTGGCCTCCTGCTGGCAGTCGCGTCGAGCTGCAGCCCGATTGCTGCGCCGCCCCTGCCTACCCTGCCGTTGCCAGTCGACTCGACCCCTACGCCTCCGCCTTCCCCGGAGGTGATGCCGACTGCCTCGCCGACTATCGATTGTTCGGCAATACCCGGGCGGCTCGCCGACGGGGTGTACCACAGCCTGATCTTGCACGCAGACATGCCTTTACGAGTGTACTTGCCCCCGTGCTACGGCGCGGCACACGCGGAATACCCGGCCCTCTACTTGCTGCACGGGACCCCGTTGGCCAGCAGCGACTGGGAGAGCATGGGCGTCGCCGACCTGGCCAACCAGGCGATCCAGAAGTGCGAGTGGCCGGCGTTTATCATGATCATGCCGCACGTGCCGGACTCGATATACAGCAACACCGACGGCGGACCCAATTCGTACGAGGCCGAACTGGTCGACGGGCTGGTATCCTTCGTTGACCTCGCGTATCAGACCGACCCACGACCCCAGGCCAGGGCCCTGGCGGGGATTTCCAGAGGCGGGGTCTGGGCTCTCGAAATCGGCCTGCGCAACCCGGATATCTTCTCGTTGGTTGCCGCCATCAGCCCGTCGCTGGCGGTCAACAACCCCAGGCCAGCCTATGACCCGCTCGCCATCGCCCGGAATCTGGCCAACCCGCCGCGCCTGCTCCTGATGGCCGGTGACCACGATTGGGCTCGAGACGGCACCGAGCAGCTGGATCAATTGCTCACGGCCCGCGGTGTCCCTCACCAGTACGTCGTCTTTCCAGGAGGGCACGAACAGTCTGCCTGGCAGGCCAGCCTCAAGCCGCTGATCGCCTCGCTGGTTTCAGGCTGGGGAACTCAACAATAATGGCAGATGAGAGGCCGGGGACCGGGGCCTCTTGATTGAGGGTACAATGAGTCGGACCAGGGGGCGGCGCTCCGTCCGACGCCACCGTAGGAGTTGCCAAGATGACCGAGTCTGACCATCGGGCTGCTGATGTGATTGATGCCTACCGGCGGCGTCGCAACCGGATGATGCCGCTACTGCTGGGGGGGCTGGCGGTTGTCCTGCTCGTCGTCGGAGTTTTCCTGATCGTCGTTTGGCTGACCGGGGAGAATCCGCCCAGCTTGCCGTTCCTATCGACCAAGACGCCGACCCCCACGGTCACACCGACACCTCTGCCTTCTTCCGCCACACCGACCATCACTATGACACCCGCCCCGACGCAATCGCCGACGGCGTCAGGACCCAGGACCTACATCGTCGAAGCCAACGACACGCTGTACTCCATCGCGCAGAAGTTCAGCACGACCATTGATCTGTTGCTGGCCTACAACCCGAAGGTCACGAACCCGAACAATATCCCGGTGGGCTCGCAGCTGATCATCCCGGAGCCGAACGCGCAGCTGCCCACCGAAACGCCGATGCAGAAGACGCCCATTCCTGGCACTCGCATCGATTACACGGTCAAAGGGGGCGACACGCTGCAGTCGATCGCGGCAAGGTTCAACAGCACCGCCGAGGCGATCGCCCTCGCCAGCGGAATCAAGGTGACGGACATCCTGTTCGTCGGGAAGGTGCTCAAGGTTCCGGTGGGCATTGCCACGCCGACGCCGACCTACACCCCCAATCCCAACACCTCGACGCCGTCCGGCACGGCGACGAACACGATGGTCCCCTAGACCGAACGGAAAGCGAGATCGCTGACAAACGCAACAGGCGGGTTGGCCAGGGCGATGCCCAACCAACCCGCCTGCGACTCCTGTTCTGTCCAAACCTCTCTCGTGCGAACGGCTCGCCGTTTGGAGACAACTGGCGAGGTCAGCTGGCTCCAGCGCGTGCCGTACGAGACGCACCTTCCAGCGCTAGCTGGATCTCCCTACGAACGCCGTTGTCGGCTTCCGGCTTGGAGCAGGCCGAGAGCCCTTCGATCGCGTCCGGGCCCCCGATCTGTCCCAAAGCCCATGCCGCGTGGGCACGGACCATCGCTGCCTGGTCGTGCCGCAGCGTGTCGACCAGCAGGGGGACGGACGCTGGATCGCCCCGGTTGCCCGCCACTACGGCGGCGTTCCTAGCCAGCCCGCGCCTCGTCGGCCGCCGAAGCGGGCTGCCCTTTAGGCCTGACCAGGTCGCATACGAAGCCGTCGATAGGAAGTCTTCCGGGTCAGCAGCTACCAGAACCGGGCGAGGCTGGAACGCCGGATCATGTGTAGGACTGGCGAACCGGTTCCATGGGCAGACCTGCTGGCAGATATCGCACCCAAACATCCAATCCCCCATGGTGGGTCGAAGGTCGGCAGGGATCTCGTCCTTGAGCTCGATGGTCAAGTAGGAAATGCAGCGTCGGGCGTCGAGAGTCCTATCGGGCAGGATGCAGGCCGTAGGGCAAGCCTCGATACAGCGGGTGCATGATCCGCAGCGATCGGCCTGAAACGTAGGGTCAGGGGGAAGGCGGAGCGCCAGCAGGACTTCGGCAAGGAGAAGGAAGGATCCTCGCTCCGGGTTGATCAAACATGTGTTCTTCCCGATCCAACCCAGGCCGGCCCGCTGAGCGAACTCGCGCTCGAGGAGCGGACCGGCGTCGATGTAGATGCGGTAGGGGAATGCCTCGCCAAGCTCGCCTTCCAGGTCCGCCATCAGGGCTTGAAGTCTGGCCTGAAATACGTCGTGGTAATCGTCGCCCCGGGCGTACACGGCTATGCGGGCGGAGCCCTGCGGGTCCTCCAGGTGGACGCTTTGGGCGACGACCAGAATCGATTCGCACTCTGGAAGGATCTCGCGGGGATCAGCCCGGCGTCGACGCGATCGCTCGGCAGACAAATAAGTCATCTGCCCGTGGCGGCCGGCTGCCAGCCAGCGATCGAAGACATCCAGGTGGGGTGGGGGTTCGGCGCTGGTGATGCCGACCAGGTCGAACCCCAGGTGCAGCGCCCGAGCCTTGGCGTGGCCGGCCAAGCGCCGTTGGCGTTCTGCCTTCGCGGCATTCATGGCCGAGAGTATAGCCGCGGCGGGAAGGCAAACGGCGATTGGGCGTCCGTCGCCGTCTGGTGAAGACCCGGCCTTGTCTAACCTTGGGTCACGTACACGTGGATCGCCTTGGCCGACCGACGTCCGGCAGCCATGGCTGTCACGACCAGGTCCGGCCCGGTGACGGCGTCACCGCCGGCGTACACGCCCGGGCGGGACGTGGCACCTGTCTCGCGGTCGGCGATGATCAAGCCGTATTTCTCGGTCTTGAGATCGGGCGTCGATTCGCCGATCAACGGATCCGGCCAGTA
>JBGOYQ010000146.1:0-4290 GCA_041479735.1 Anaerolineae bacterium
ACCGCCACCGGAAAGAACACGCCCATCAGCAGGCTGACGACCCACTGCATCAGGCCGATCAATGCGTGCGACTCCTTGACTTTGAGCACCAACGCCCCAAAGAGGAACGTCATCCCAAACAGGGGGATCAGACCGACGGCGACGAAGACCAGCGCCAGCACCAGGTCACCCTGTAGTGGGTTCACCTGGAACACCCAGCATCCGAGCCAGTAGGCGATCGAGCAGCTCAGCAGCGAGCGCACTGCGGAGTAGGCCGCAACTCCGGCCGCCAGCCAGAACCGGCTGGTCGGCGCCAGATACAGCGCCTCTAGCGTCCCCGTCTCCTGCTCCCACCGCAGCCAATAGGCTACGTTCCAGAAGGCATACGACACGATAGTAAAGACGCTCGAGCCAATGAGCATGTAAGCGACATAGTTGGTTGTGCCGGTGTTGTGTTCGAAGTTGGAGGCGGCCGCGTTGCCGCCCATCGCCCGCCCCAGCAGAATCGGCATGGCGGCGAAGACGATCGGGATCATCACATCGACCAGCAGCTGGCCGCGATAGCGGCTGCCGGTGATCAGCCGCATGCGCATGCTGGCGACCAGCGCGCCCAGGTTCCGCTTCCAACCGGGCAGCTCGATCGGCAAGAACATCTCAGCGCACCCGCGTGTCTTCGGCCAAGCTGCGGCCGGTCTTGGCCATGAATACGTCTTCGAGCGTCACCTCTTCAGGGGCGATGCGTTGGATCACGGCCTGCTGCGCCAGCAGTGTCTCGATCAGACGCGGCAGTTGGTCCGGTCCGTCCGCCGAAACGACCGTCATGTGGGTCCGGCCATCTTCGGCTTTGACTACGACCTTGGTCACGCCGGCTAGCTTCTCGACCGCCTGACTGGCCCGGGTCGAGATCACGCCCTCGACGTGCGTCACCTGCTCGCGCCCGAGCGAGGCCTTGAGCGCCGGCACGCTCCCCTCGGCGATCACCCGGCCCCGGTCGACGATCGCCACGCGATCGCACAGCGTCTCAGCCTCCGACATGATGTGCGTCGTGTATAGGACCGTCTTGCCTTGCTGGTTGAGACGGCGCACGATGGCGCGCAGCTCGCGAGCCGAGGGGACGTCGAGCGTGTTCGTCGGCTCGTCGAGCACCAGGACCGGCGCATCGTTGACCAGCGCCTTGCCGAAGGCCAGCATCATCTTCTGCCCGGAGGAGTAGGTCTCCACCGTCCGGTCGGCCATCGACCCCAGGCCGAGCAGCTCGAGAATGGCGGTAGCCCGCCGTCGGCGGGCATCGGCCGGCAAGTGGTACAGCGCGCCGAAGAATTCGAGGTTCTCGCGACCTGTCAGCTTCCAGTACAACCCACGCTCGCCCATCAGCATGCAGCCGACCGAGGCGCGAACGGCATTGTCATCCCGCACGATGTGATACCCGTGCAGCCAGGCGTCGCCGCTCGTCGGCAGCAGCAGCGTGGTCAGGCACTTGATCAGGGTGGTCTTGCCGGCACCATTCGGACCCAGCAAACCGAAGATCTCACCGCGCTGAATGGCCATCCGCACGTCGCACAGCGCGTCGACCGACTGGAGCTCGGAGTGGAACAGGCCGCGTCGGATGCGCGTCCGGTACGTCTTGCATAGGCCCTCGATCTGGATCTCGGCTTGCGCATCCATCCCACCGCCCGTCATCGATCCCGCCCGCCATGTGTTGCTTGCTCCGGGACCCCACCCCCCGCTTTCCGTAGGCCCAGCTCAATCGACATCCACGTCAGCGACCGCTCCGGTCGAAAGCCCTGCACCCACAGGACGGATTCCGTGACTCCCTTCGGGTATTCGAGGATGAGGGACATATTGGACGGGAGTTCTCGCAGCGCCTGCGTGAGCAGCGCCGCCTCGGCTCGACCGCGTACCGCAACGTCGACGAGGAGGGCCAGGCGCCAGCCTCGCTCCTCGGCTCGTGGCTGGGCGGTCAAGCTGGCTTGAATGTCGCCGGCCTCTCGCCAGACCCAATGGCGTTTGCCATCCAGATCGATCCCGGCCGGCAACCCCGACGGGCGGAAGAAGGCGGCGTTGAGCGGGTATGGCCAGAACAGGCCTTCGGGATGGGTGCGCTGCGCCAGTGCCCATTGCTCCACCCGGTCGGCGGGTTGCCTGCGCCTGACCCGGCCGACGACCTCGCCCGGTGGCGGGAGCGGGCCCGGCGGCCGGACCCAGGTCGTCCGCATCGCCAGCGTACGGAAACCGAGCGATGTGTACAACGTCTGCGCCGCCTGGTTGCCGCTCTCTACCTGCAGCACCACCACGCGCGCCCGCCGCTCGGTCGCCAGGTTCAGTCCAGCCTGAACCATCGCCCGAGCGATCCCCCGACGCCGAAAGGCGGGAAGGACGGCGATGTTGGCCATCACCCATCGTTCGGTTCGGCCTTCGACCCGCAGCAGGCTGGCGTTGCCAATGACCTTACCATCCTCGATCCAGACGAATCCTTCCGGGTTGGCCGCTGGCGGAAGCAGAAAGCGGCCGAGCGCCCAGCCGATCCACCCGGCGCGGCCGAATGCGCGCATCTCCCTTAGCATGCGCAGGCCCGAGGCGTCGAGCTGGCCTGCGAACGCCGTCTCCACCAGCTCGGCGATCCCGCCCATATCATGCGCCGGATCCACACGCCGCATCCCGGGGGCCGCAGACCTGGTTCTCAGGAGCGAGGCCGCCGTCATGCCTTGCCTTCCAGGGCTTCGAAGAGCTTTTCCGCCTGCCCGACGTTGATCTTCCCGCTCTCCAGCATCCGCAGGATCAGCATGCGTTCGTCGCTGCCGACCGTGGCTGTCTCGCCCGGCGCCGGCGTGTCCATGCCTCGCCGGGCGTGGCCGGCCGCACGGCCGGCGCGCCGACCGGCGCGTTCCATCGAGCGGCGCACCTGCTCGCGCACGCGCTCGGCGGCCAGACCCATATCCTGCGTCTGCCAGGCTGGATCAACCCCCGACAGCGCCGCCTCCACCTGTGCCTGCACCCTGGCTTCCAGATCTTCTTGCCAACCGGGTCCGATGGGTGACTCACCCCGTCCGCCGCCCTGCCGTACGCGCAAATCGCCCCCGGCCTTGAGCCAGAGGCTGGCTTCGCCGGCCCCCAATGTCACGATGGTCGCCTCCCCGTCGCGTTCGGGGGTGACGGGCAGGGCCAGAGTCAAGTCGCCCCCAGCATGGAGCCGTAGCCGGACCGAAGCCTCTGCGGGCAGTCGGACCGTCAGATCACCGCCGGCCTCGGCCGATGACGCCTCCCCCGCCCGTGGAGCCAGCATGACGACGCCATCGCCGTGCGCAACGAATTTCACCTCGCCCTCGACCTCTCGCAGCGACACATCGGCGCCGACCGCCTCGAGACGCGTGTCACCGCGCACGTCGTCGACCTGCGCGCCTCCGCCAATCGAGGTCACGTCCAGTTCGCCGACAAGCTCGCGGGCATGCACGTCCCCGTCCACTCGCCGAATCGCCGTCCGACCGACGCGCCGCAGTGTCAAGTCACCCGCCACGTGGTCGATGTTCAGGTCGCCGCGCAGCCCAGTGACGCGCCCGTCGCCGCCCACCGATCCGACCTCTACCGAGGCGCCTTCGGGCACATATACCAGGCATCCCGAGCGCGCGTTCAAGACGACGCGTTCGCCCTCCTGCCCGGCCGACACGTCGCCGCGACTGGCGCCCTGTGACTCCAGCAGCCCACCCGGGCGACCGACGAGCCGCAGATCGCCGCCGACCGAACGGATGAAGACCTGGGGCCGGGGCCCGACTTCCATCCGGATGTTTTCCATAGGTCAGCCTCCTAGCGACCACCTCGGTGCGCTCAAGCGGACTCCAGCGCGCGCATGGCGTCCTCGGACGTGATCCGGCCGCCCGCCAAATCATCGAGGATTCGGTGCCTATCTTCGTCCGACGGACTCAACGCCTCCGGCCCGACGGCGAATCCGAGCTGACGGATGACGTCGGTCAGGCGCACCCGCAGGGTCGGATACGACAGGCCCAACTCGCGCTCCATGCGGTTGAGCTTGCCCTCGCACCGCACGAACGTCTCGACGAATGCGAGTTGCTCGGCCGACAGCCGTCCGAGCCAGCCGAGGTCGAAATGACCATCGATAGTCGTGTCGCAGCTGCGGCAATGCAGGCGCTCCACCGCCAACCGCTCTCCGCAGACAGGACAGGATGTCAGTACCGCAGCCATGGGAAGTATTCGCCTCCTGGCCCGCCTTCTCGCCATCAGATCGCCTTTGGCAGAAAGAAGGACGGGGTGAATTCCTTGCCAGCATCTTACCGGGATTCGGGCGAATGTCAATGC
>JBGOYQ010000147.1:0-4280 GCA_041479735.1 Anaerolineae bacterium
ATCCTGGCTGCTCTTGCGCCCAAGGAAGTCGGAGGGTGGCTCGGCAGGAGGGACATCGACCGTTGTCTGCCCTCAGCAAGTAGATTTGGAGGAAACATGCGTAGGATTCGATTGTGTGTACTCGTATTATCTACGGCGTTGATCCTGGGCGCGTGCGGGCCCGGGGGCTCGATCCCGGTGACGCTGGATGTCAGCTCGTTGGCCACAGGCGTTGCGGCGACCATGACGGCCATGGCCCCGGTCCCCCACACTTTGCCGACCGCTGCTCCGATCGAGTCCACAGGCGCCTCGCCGGCACCCTCCCCGACAACGGCACGACCCTCGCGGGTCGTGTACATCAGCGGCGGCGAAGTCTGGCTGGTCGAGGTTTCAACCCCTGCGGTGCAGCTGACGCATTCCGGCAAGGCCGAGCAGGCCTTGATCTCGGACGATGGGGCGGCGGTCGCGTACACGCGCCGCGAGAACCTGGATGGACCGGCTGAGATCCGGGCGGTCAACCCGGATGGTACGAATGAGCGGCTTCTGATGAACGCCGCGCAGCTCAACGCTCTCCACCCACTGAACGGCATGAAGTTCAATGACCTAGCCAACCTGGCGTTCATCCCCCGCACGCACCGCCTGGCATACAACACGCGCGGCGTGGCCGAGGGCCCGGGCCTGGCGAAGTACGACGACCTGAACCTGATCGACGTCGACAGCGGGACGCAGACGAGACTCCTGCCGGCGGGAAGTGGGGGGGACTTCACCTTCGCACCCGACGGCGCTCGCGTAGCGATCACACACGCGACGAACATCAACCTGGCCAACGCCGACGGCACTCACCTGCTGACAAACCTGATTACATTCCCGTTGATCAACACGGCGAGCGAGTACATGTACTACCCGAAGGTCGTGTGGGCTCTCGACGGCAGCGCCTTCGGCGTCGTGATCCCGTCCCAAGAACCGTTCACTCCACCGACCAGCGGGACCACTTGGAAGGTCACGTCCGGCGGAGCCGCCACCAACCAGGGCGCGATCATCGGCGACTTCTTCCGCACCACCGGCGGGTACCCCCTCCTATCGCCCGACCTGGCCCATGTGGCTTTCACACGGGATACCGCTACACCTAACGTACATGACCTGTTCATCTTCAATGCGGATGGTACCGGCGAATCGAAGCTGGCCACCGGAACGATCACCTGGCAAGGCTGGGCCCCTGACGGCCAGCACTACCTGTTCACGCAGGGATCTCCACTGACGTTGATGCTTGGAAGCATGGGGAGCGCACCAGTCCCGGTCGGCCCGGGTAACAACCCGTACTGGCTGGATGCGAATCGCTTCGTCTACCTCACCGGATCTTCGGGGTCCTGGTCGCTGGAGTTCGTCGCCCTGGGCAACCCTCCCCAGGTGCTGGCCTCCATCGCGGGGGACGTGGCATCCTTCGACGCTGCGCCCTAGCGCAAGACGAAGGCATCGTCTAACGAAAGGTGGCTCCGCTATGGGGCCACCTGTTGTGTCTGTTTGAGACGATCAGCTTCACATCGGGTGAGATGCCGGCCGGGTAGTCCTACTCGGGCACCTCGTACCAGGTCTGACGTTCACCGACGCGCGACCTGACCTGCCAACGCAGGGATTTGGGTGCCTCTTCGATTACCCCGGTCAGCCGCCGGACCCGCGTCTGGATGTTCTCGGCCGATCGGCCTCCCTGGAAGGTGCCGGCTGCGGCGTCTGCCTCGGCCAGATTCATCGTTACAGTCTTGTACCAGCCCCAGTCCTCGCCGCACACGCTGGAGACCAAGCCTCCGTCAATCGCCCGCAGCTCACCGGCGCCGCCTATCTCGAAGTCGGACAAGAGAGCCAGCGTCCGCTGCCGGTCGATTCCTCCCGGATGGACAACCTGGACCTGGCACAAGAACAGATCCGCCGGTGTCAGCGTCCACTCGTCCAGATGCAGGCGCGGGCCGAACTCCAGCCGATGGAACGAAGTCAGCTCGTCCAACACGACCTCGATGAACAACTTCTTGGCCGAATGGACGAAGCGCAGCCGTTGACCGCCATAGAGCACGTTGAACTGAGGATCGGGGGTGCAGCCTTGCTCCTTGAGCAGTTTTTCAACATCACCGGCCTGGCGGCGGTGGCCGGCCAATTGCAGGTAGTCCTCTTCGGGGGGTACGGCGATGCCCGCCGCACTCGGGCAGCGCATACGGATGGCCGTGTCGCCCATCGCCCGCAAGAGAACCTTGCGTTCCCGCGCGACCCTGATGATCGCCTGTGCCTCTTGAATGCGCGGGATGTCCGGAACCGCCGGCGCTGAGGCCGGGGCGGCTTCGGCCGTCGGCGCGGAGGCCGGCGCGGCCTCGGTCGTTGTCGCCAGGCGCACATCTTTCTTGGAGGGCGCGGCGGCCGGCTTGAGCTTCTCGTTGAGCCGTCGGACGGCGACGTTGGCCGTCAAGTTGAGCAGGGGTACGTTCATTTTCTTCACGGACAGGATGCACACTAGGCCGTCGCCGACCCGTTTGGCGACCAGCCGCCCATCCGAAAAGACCAGATCGATGTCGCCCACCTTGCGCCTGCGCGTGGCTTCCAGGCCGGAATACGTCTGCACCAGGTTGCGCGCCACCAGCTCGAGCGTTTGCGCGTCGAAGACCTCCGGCAGCGCACGGGCGAGCAGGCGGCCGGCGCCATCCGTAACAAACGATCCGGTGACGCCAATGACAGCGTTGATATCCTTGAGGATGGCTTCCATAAGACGAACCCCCCGCTAAGCTCTTAGCGCGGTCTCAAGTTTGGAGGCAACCAGCGCGGGTGAGGCCTTCTCGTCGAGCATCAAGCCCACGTAGTAATCCGGCTGCTCGACGACCAGGACGGTTTGCTTGCCGACGGCCACCGTCCCCCACTCGAAGTTGCCCAGCGCCAGTGACTGCCCGACCTGTCCCGCCGCATATCCGACGAAGACCGCCACGGCGCCTTCCTTTTCCGGGTCACCGTCCACAGCCGAATCGAGGACTACCCCGTCGCGCGCGGCGATCACCACGCCGGTCACGCCCTCGATAGCTCTGAGCGCCTGTACACGAGCGGACATCGTTCTCCCCTCCTCTTTCGCTGCGGCGATCGGCCGATCAGGCGCCGGGAGGCTTTCCGCTGCTTGCGCCTGGGCTTGACCGGCCTCATCCAGCCGCCGCATCCCCTCCAGCAATATGCCTGTGTAGCTGCGAGCAATGGTGTGGGCCGGCGAGCCTACGCCCGGCTCAACCGAGAACGTGCCGTCAGTCCAACCCAGGACGTGGTAGACGACCTCTTCGCCTTGCTCGTCGCCGGCCTGGGCGTGCACCAATTGACCTTGTTCCAGGAACAACAACGCCGGTGGTCGCCCGCCGCCTGGAGCCAGATCGATGCGGGCCGTGCGGCCTTCCTGGCAGTTGTGCTGGATCAGGTCTGCGACGCTCATATCCCGCAGATTGCCCTGCACGCCCATCCGACATCCTCCCTCAAACCCCCCACGTCCGGCGAATCTCGCGCACGGCATCGTTCGTGGCACGGCGGTAGGCGCGGCCGTTCGCCGCCAGCACCCCCAGGATCAGAACCCGATCCACCACCGCAAAGGGCCGGCAAACCAGCCTGCGGCCCTGGTTATCTCGGACCGTCACCTCATCTGCGCGCCCCATCTCGACCCCCTCCGTCTGCTGAGCCGCTCTCTGAATCACCGCTACGACGGCAGCTTGCTTCTCGGAGTCCCAGTCCGGCGAGCAGGCGGATGCCAGAAGCAGGCCATCACGATCGGTGAGTACGGAAATCGGGAATCCCCCAAGTGAGTTGAGGTCGTGCAAGATGCCGGCCAACCTGGTCGAGCCCGATACCGGTTCCATAGGCCTCGGGCCTCCCCGCCCGCGGCACGCTCACGGCCTCGCGGCCGGTATTTCCTTTCGCAGCCGGGTGACGACCCGCTCCAGGATCAGCCGGAGCGACTCTCGCACGCCGCTTCCATCCAGCGCAACCGCCTCGATGATCGGGTAGTCGCCGTTCACGCTCAACACGCGCCGGAAGAGCTGGAGCGAGACCGGCGCGGGCAGATCGCGTTTGTTCAGCTGGACGACGATCGGGAAACAGGTCATCTCCATCCCGTTGCCTGCCAGGTGCTGGCGCATGCTGATCCAGGACTCCAGGTTCTCTTTCTGGCGGGAGAGTTGTGAGTCGGCGACGAACACGACACCGTCGGCTCCTCGCAACACCAGCTTTCGGCTGGCCTCGTAGCGCGATTGGCCGGGGACCGTGTAGAGCTGAACCCGCGGCATCAGTCCGAC
>JBGOYQ010000148.1:0-4267 GCA_041479735.1 Anaerolineae bacterium
ATTCATCTTCGCCAGCGGGTCGATCGGCACGCTGATAAGCGGCATCCTGGCCGACCGCTCGGGTTTCGGTGCGGTGTTCGCAACGACGGCCGTGATTTGCGTGCTGGCGGCGTTGATGAGTCTATGGATCCCCAATCCACACGGGACCCCCGGCCGCGAGACAGCGTTGACGGTGGCGGGAATCTAGAGCTCCCCGTCGGGCATGAGCATCTGGGGATTCGCGGAAGCTAACTCCAATCGCAAGCACAACAGCTTGTGTGAACCAAGCGGGACGGTCAATCGCCGCCCGCCATCAACGGCGACTTCGGAGACCTCCGCCTCGTCCAGCCGAACCCTCGCCGCCCGCCGGATTGGCAGCAGGCACTCCAGCCCGACGACGATGCCCGTGTCCCCCAGGTTGACGCCTCGCACGATCAACGCATCGCCGGTTGCCGAGGGTTTAACCGCAGTCAAAGCGAAGGACCCAGGTTCCCATTTTAGGAAAGAACCGGAGGCTGGCAGCTTGCCGGCGTGCAGGTCCGAGCTGATCCCTCGCATCGGGACCTGGTAATCATGGGCCTGGCCGGCCGCCGTCAACAGGTCGGCTTGGAACGGGATGACGCACAGGTGGAAGACGTGCAAGCCGGGTTCCTGCCCGCCGGGCGTTTCCACCTTCGGCCCGGCACCCCCTTTGCGCGTCCCCAGGTCGTCCTGCGAGAGCCACCCGAAAGAGCGCAGCAAGGTGACGGCCATGACTCCTTCGGGGGAGACGCTCGCCTCCCGCAGGCCGCGGGAGGCGATGGCCAGCCCGCGATCGCCGGCCTGCGCGGCGACGAACGCCCGCATGGGCGCCTCGGCCACCGGCTGCTCGATCCAATCCGAGTCGAAGGCGGGCAGGCGGGTGGGGCGGCGCACGATCTCGAACGCGCCATCGTAGATTCCCTCTTCCACAGCCTGGCCCAGCGGAAAGAGCACCTGAAGGCGGTGGTCTTCCGCCCGATTGTCGATGCGAAGGTCGATCTCGACCTGAGGTAGACCCGGTATGAGCGAGACGCTCGCCTCGACGGGGATATCCACCATCTCCGGAACGCGCCCGCGGCGATCCGGCGTCAAGCGAACCGGCACGCGGTATTCCAACGCCAGGTCCAGATTCTGGCCGAGGTGCCCGGTTCGGCGGCGAATGGTCGCCGGCGACTTCGGCGCGAGAATCGGAGCGTCGCCGTCGACCGGGCAGAAATTGTAACTGTCGCCGCGGTCGCCCCGATCGAAGAGGCGCATCAGGCCGGCATACCGGGCGCCCGAGCGGCGGTCGGTGACCGCGAGCGTTCCCGATCCGTCCGCCTCGACGACCAGGAACTCGTTTTCGATTCGGCCGACATCGTCCTGGGGTTCGCTCGAGGTGGACGGCGCGGCCGGCCGCAATCCATACGCAACCCAACCGTGGGCCGGGACGTCTCGGGCCAGCAGCTCGAGGTCGGCCTCGGCCGGCAATCGAGCCTGCAAGCGGAAGGTGGCGTTGACCGCCTCGGACAGAATCGACTCCACTTGCGCCGCCGCCACCCGCAAGGACTCGATCCCGGGCTCGCCACTCTCCGCGAGGACGACGTCCACCTCGACCCGGTCGGCCCGGCGCACCACCGCGACCTGCTCGATCACCAATCCCATGACGTGGCCGTCCTGAACCGTGGCCAACATGGCGCGTAGGCCGTCGGCATCCAGTTCCATGTCGGCCAGCGGTCGCTCCTGGATGTGGCGAAGCCGGAAGGGAACGACTTGACCGCGCGCGTCGACGATGTCAAAGGAGGACAGGCCGGCCCCTAACGTGATCCGGGCGCCGACGACCCCTGTTCGAGGGCCGTTGAGCGGGTTGAAGACCACGATGGCGCCCAGAGCGCCTAACCGGGCGAGGCCCTGCGTCTCGACCGACTCGGCCACCGCCGCCAGGCTCTGACGCGTCACCTCCTCGGCGATCTGCCCCGCCTGGTCGAAACGCGGGCGCATCTCCTCATGGACGGCATCGATCGAGCAGCCACATATCGAGTCGTGCGGATGGCACTCCATCAGCAGTCGCCAGGCAGCTTCGATCAGCTCACCCGGGTGCCGTACCCGAGGCGTCGTCAAATGGCCGGTCAGCGTCGATCGATTGGGGGCTGGGCAGGCCAGCGCCTCGGCCCAGGCGGCGAACGGCTCCGCCCAACGTTCGAGGGCAGTTTCGACCGCATGATTGCGCTGCTTGATCCAGACCCGGCTGGACAGGACGGCCGGTAGCAGGTGGTGTCGTTTGGGGTTGCGAAGCTCGCCCTGTACGACCGGCAGGCGAGCCTGCGTGGAGGCGAGAGCGCTGCGGACATCCCGGAAGTAGGCTGGCAAGGTCGAAAGGATCAGTCGGGCGTTGTCCGAGGCGAAACCACGGAGGAGTTCGGGGACCTCGGGTTGGGGCTCTTGATGATCCGTGCCGTTCATGAGGAGCAGGTCCGGCGCGGCGGCGTGGGGAAGCAGGGAGCCCGCCCGATCCCGGATGAAGGCCCCGAAGGCATCCGCGCGGGTCGGCAGCCGCGCAGCGTTATCGTACCCGTCGCGCAGATAGGCGGTTAACAGGCGCGTCCCGTCCGGCGCCTCCCACCACACCTCGCAGGGCTCATCGGCCAGGCCGCGGCGCAGGGCGGCCGATTCGATGCCGAAGCCGGCGAGGATCTGGGGCATCTGGCCGATGTGACCGAACGGGTCGGGGATGTAACCGACGTCCATCCGTGCCCCGAATCGCGACGTGACGGCCTTGCCTCGCAGCAGATTGCGGATGGTCGCTTCCGGGCTGACGAGGAACTCATCCGGAAGGATGTACCATGGTCCGACGAGCAGTCGCCCAGCCCGGATAAGCCGTTCGAGGTCGGGTGCGCGATCGGGACGGATGGCCAGGTAATCCTCCAGCACGATCGTCTGGCCATCCAACATGAAATGCGTGAACGACGGATCGCGTTTCAGGATGTCGAGCAGCTCGTCGACCAGATGGACGAGCTTGATGCGGAATTGCTGGAAGGTGAGGTACCACTCCCGATCCCAATGGGTGTGGGCGACAAGGTGGAGCGTCGTCATGGGAGTCTCAGGCTCCACTCCGCTCATGTCTCCTCGCCGGTGGCGACGGCCCGTGCCGGATCCGAGCACCACTCCGACCACGAGCCAGGATACAGCCGAGCGCCCTCCAGACCGGCGACCGACATGGCCAACAGCACCGAGCACGCGCTGACACCCGATCCGCAGTACGCGACGACCTCGGAAGGTGGCACGCCGTCCAGGGCGCGCTCGAGGTTGGCGCGCAGAGCAGCCCGGGGCAGCATGCGGCCGTCGGGGCCGAAGCTCCGTCTCCACTCGTAGTTGCGGGCCCCCGGGATATGTCCCGGAACCCTGTCGAGAGGCTCGATCTCGCCGCAATAGCGCTCGGGCTGCCGGGCGTCCAGGAGCCTCGAGACAGCCAACACCCTCGAGGCGTCTACAAGGCTCCCGGGGCGTGGGCGCGGGTGGAAGGTGCGGGCAGACCGAGTCTCGTTCCCGGCCACGATCGGGAGCCCGGCAGCCTTCCACGCTGCGAACCCGCCGTCCAGCACGGCGGCGGCTGTGTGCCCCAGATATCTCAGCGACCACCACAGGCGCGCAGCGTAGAAATCCAACCCATCGTCGTAGGCCACGACCTGAACGCCCTCGGTGATACCCCAGCGTGAGAACACGCCGGCCAGGGCCTGCGGAGCGGGGAGCGGGTGCCGGCCGTTGCGCCCGGTGCGCGGGGCGGAAAGCTCGGTCTCCAGGTCGGCGTGGACGGCGCCCGGGATGTGCGACGACCGATAGGTGTTCGCTCCCCAGCTCGGGTCCGTCAGGTCCGTGCGACAATCCACGATCGCCCAGTCGGGGTCTCCCTGGTGCTGCTGCACCGCTTCGAGCGAGACGAGAGTCGTGAAGCCGGCCATGGGCCCTCCTGCTGCGACGGCGAGTATAGGGGCAGGAATGTGTCTGTCAACCCGGTGTTGCCCTTCCCGGCGGCGGGCAACTGATCGAACGCAGCATGCGTTCGGGAGGAGTTCGCCCAAGGCCACGCATCGCTGATAGGATTGGGCCTCAGCAAACGCGATGTACGGCCGCGGCGTCGAGTACAGCCGACCACGACCCCGGTGCCCGGCCAGAGGGAGCGGTGTGATGGCAGAGCCAGCCTTTCAAGATTTCTATGTCGGCGATTACGCGCAGTGTTACGGATGTGGCCGGCTGAACGAACATGGGCTTCACATCCGCAGTTGGTGGG
>JBGOYQ010000149.1:0-4259 GCA_041479735.1 Anaerolineae bacterium
CCCTCCGATGCCAGCCGCAGGGAGATCGCTCGACCTATCCCGCGTGATGCGCCGGTGACCACGGCGACCTTACCCGCAAAACGCATGAGAAACCTCAAGCGGTCAGCAATCAGCCATCAGCCAAACAAAGGACAAGCCAACCAAAGCATGATTCGAGGTCAGCGTCAGGGCGTGGTTCCGCGTGGACTCAGATTCCTTCTTGGTGACAGCTGACAGCTGATGGCTGGCGGCTAAGTTCCGGCATTATACCTCCGCAGCCCGGTCACACCTGCACTCACTGCGCGGCGAAGGAGCGCGTCAGGCCTTCCGCGGTACACGGAAGGTTCGATCGTCCCTTCCACCAGCCCGCTCAGGATATCGGTGAGGACGCTATTGGCCGGCGCGCGCAGGCCGTGTTCGAGCGAAGTTGCCGCCACGGCTCCGTTTAGCCAGCCCACTTCCGATCGGCCGCGCCCGACATCGTAGTTGAAGGAAGGTAGCTTATCGCCCCGGCCGGAGACGACCGCGCGGCGCAAGAGCGGGGCCGTCAGGCGCGGGGGCCAGAAGACCGCGCGGCTGAGAAGGGCAGTAGGGACGCCAGGCAGGTCGATCACACGCAGCCCCAGCGCCCGCATCGTTCGGACCGTCTCTCGCAACGCCTCGATCTCCAGCCGGTACAGACCGGGATGGTCGAAGACCTGCCGCGGCGTCCACCCCAGGATGGCCGAGGTCGCGTTGGCGACCAGGTTGGTGAGCAGCTTAGACCACTTCATGCCATGGCCGTCTGTGTACAGGCGAGGCGCGAGCCCGGCTTGCGATGCCTCCTCTGCCAAGCGGTGCGACAGAGGGTGAGAGCTGTCGAGCGCCAGACCTCGCCGGCGTTCGATGCGGATGAGCCCAGGCTCGAGCCGTTGTACCGCGGTTGTGAGGGCAGCTGCAATCACGTTCTCTTGGCCGATTTGCCCGGCCAGGGTCGTCTCGTTGCCGATCCCGTTGAGCAAGCAGATGACCGGGACTGGAAGAGAGAAGGCGCGCTTGAGGCTTTCGGCGGCTGCCGCGCAGTCGTACGCCTTGACCGCCAGCCAGATGGCGTCCGGCCTCTCCTCGCCCCCTATCTGGCTCAGGTCGGTCAGCCAATGCGGGGAGGGCAGGGAGGTCTCGCGCTCGCCTTCGATCAGCGTCAGGCCGCGGGCGCGAAGGCGAGCGGCGGTTTCCCGGCGAACGAGGAATGTGACCGGGTAACCGGCCAGGTCCAGCTGGGCGCCGACCAGGCTGCCCACGGCCCCGGCGCCGAACACGAGGTGTCGCACGTCAGGCTACCCGCGCCGTCCCGAGCAGCTGGTCGACGAGGGCGTTCAGCTCCTCGTCCGAATAGAAGCGGATGACCAGGCTTCCACCATTGCGCCCGCGCCGCAGTGTGACCCGGGTGCCGAGGGACTGACGCAACTGCTCCTCCAGGTCGGTTTCCTCGGGGGCGCGCTTTCGGCGGGCACGCGCCGCCGCCCTGGCGCCGGCCAGACGGCGGATGAGCTCCTCAGTCTGGCGGACGTTCAGCCCGCGCCGCAGAATGGTCTGTAGCGCAGCTGTCTGGGCCTGCGTTGTCGGCAGCGACAGCAGCGCACGGGCATGACCCTCGCTGATTGCGCCCTGTGCCAGCGACCGGCGGACCGCCTCAGGCAGCTTGAGCAATCGCAAAGTATTCGAGATCGCTACGCGGCTCTTGCCGACGCGGCCGGCAATTGCTTCGTGCGACAGACCGAAGTCGTCGGCCAGTCGCCGATAGCCTTCGGCCGCCTCGAGCGCGTTCAGATCGGTCCGCTGCATGTTTTCGATCAGCGCCAGCTCGAGCTGCTCTTCGTCCGAGGTCAGGCGCAGGATAGCCGGAACCGTGCGCAGGCCGGCCATCCGAGCGGCCTGCAAGCGCCGGTGCCCGGCGATCAGCTCGAACCCGTCGCGATCCACCGGTCGGGTGACGAGCAGCGGCTGCAAGACGCCGTGCTCCCGAATGGAGGTCGCCAAGTCTTCGAGTTCCTCCGGGTCGAGTGCCCCCCTCGGCTGTCTTGGGTTGGGCCGGATCTCGTCTACGGCAATCTGCATGACCCCGCCGGAGGCGGTCGGCAATCCGTCCGCAGCCGGGATGAGTGCGTCCAACCCCTTCCCCAGTACCCGTTTGCGCGTCATGTCTCTCCTATGCCCGGGCGCGTACGCGCGTGACGCCGTCGCCCTTCAAGACCTCGGCCGCCAGCGCATGGTAGGCCAGGGCCCCGACCGAGGATGGATCGTAGGCTGAGATCGGCAGACCATGAGACGGCGCCTCCGCCAGGCGGATGCTGCGCGGTATGACCGCTCGAAAGACCTGATCAGGAAAATGAGATCGGACTTCGTCGGCGACCTGGTTTGACAGGTTGGTGCGTCCGTCGAACATGGTCAGCACCAGACCCCGGATGGAGAGCTCGGGGAACATCACGGATCGCACCCGCGTCAAGGTATCGATCAGCTGCGTCAGACCCTCGAGCGCCAGGTACTCGCACTGCACCGGGATGATGACTCCGCTGCGCGCCGCCAGCAGGCCGTTGACGGTCAGGATTCCCAGCGACGGCGGGCAATCGATCAGAATGTAGTCGAATCGGCCGTCGAGCGAGGACAAGGCCTGACGCAGGAGCTGCTCACGCTCGGGCACATCGACGAGCTCGATCTGCGCGCCGGCCAGCGCCGAAGAGGAAGGTAGGAGCGAAAGCTGGAGCGTGGGATTGCGCAGGATGAGGTCACCGGCCGGGACCCGGCCGATGATGGCGTCGTAGGTTCCCCCCGAGACCGCCGTATGTTGGATTCCCAGGCATGAAGTCGCATTCGCCTGCGGATCCAGGTCGACAAGCAGGACGCGCTGCCCGGCGGCAGCCAGGTACGCTCCCAGGTTGATGGCGGTCGTGGTCTTGCCCACGCCGCCCTTCTGGTTGGCCAGGGTGTACGTCCGCGTCACGGGTGGACCATCTGCAGTATCGCCTCAACCTCGGCTCGGCTGGGGATGCCGTCCAGGCCGCGCCGGGTGACCGAGTGCGTGGCAAGACGGGCAGCCAGTCGAGCGGATTCGAGCTCGTCCCCGGTCGACTCGAACAGAATGAAGAACGACGCGGCGAAGATATCCCCGGCGCCGGTCGGATCCACCTCCAAGACGGGAATAGCAAGCACCAGCCGCATCGTCCCGTGGCTGTAGACGCGCGCCCCATGGGCGCCGTCCGTCAACACCAACACCGGGCAGCGGTCCGCCATCGCCCGAACGGCAGCCTCGTCTCCGTCGACATCTTCCAGACTGATGATCACGGCATCAGCGTGGCTGATAGCAGGCTCGGCCGTCATCCAGGGTGTGGTGTGGACGCGTCCCGTCTTATCCCATCGGCGAAACCAACCCTGTGGTGTGATGCCCAGGAAGCTATCGGGAAATGCATCGGCCAGCCCGAGGTCTACCTCATTCGCGACCGGGCCCAAGTGGACCCAGCGAGGTTGTCTCCATTCAGCCGGGACATCGCCGATGTCCAGCGCCGATGCGTGCCCTGAGATGCGTTGGCTGCGGCCCGCTGGCGAGTATTCATTGATGAAGGTCGTGCTGGTGGGCGCGGCGGCCCGGTGGATCGTTAAATCGCCCAGTGCCGACGACACCAGGTCGGGCCCGGTCGAAGTGACCGCGCCGACCTTGACGGCGAACATCGAAGCGGTGAGTCCGGAGTAGGCCACCGTGCCGCCGAGCGTGTGACCGCCGCCGGAAAGTATGTCTTTGGTGATGTGACCGATGATGAGGTAATCGATGGGAGGCAACGTCATGCGGGCGATTATAGCCGAGGCAACGGCGCGCACCAACGCGCCTCCCGTCGTGCATCATCCATTCCCGGGCGCCTCACGCGCGTCTGGATTAAGGGCAACGACAAACGTGGCGGCTGGGAGAAAGACCCAACCGCCACGTTGCCTTGTCGAGGGGTCAGCAGGGGCCTCCCCGAGAGGCTCCCGCCGGACAGACGTGTCTCGCTGACGGGATCCTATGCCGGATGGACCGGGATGACGGTCACCTTGCGCTGATCGCCCTCGCCGACGCTTTCGGTGCGGACGCCGGCGTGGTCGCGGAGCTCGATGTGGATGATCCGCCGCTCGTTGGCCGGCATAGACTCGAGGGTCATTGTGCGATCGCGCTCGATCGCTTCCTCGGCCATGCGCCTCGCCAGTTGACGCAGCTGGCGCTCGCGCCGGGCACGATAGCCGTCCACGTCGACGATGATGGCCGTCGGGCG
>JBGOYQ010000150.1:0-4242 GCA_041479735.1 Anaerolineae bacterium
AGGGTGGCGAGCGTCCGCCCATGGTATCCGTCCCACAACGCAACGAAAAGGTTTCCGGGCCGGTTGCGCATCGCCAGCTTCATCGCCCCTTCATTGGCATCCGAGCCTGTGAGCGAGTAGGCGACCTTCTTCAAGCGCCCCGGGGCCAGCTGACTCAGCTTCTTCGCCAGCAGCAGCTTGGGCGGCGTGTCGAACGACGTGCGAATGTGCGTGTACTGTTGGATCTGCTGGCCGACAGCCGCGATGACCTTCGGGTGACAATAGCCGACGTTCAGGCTCCAGGCCTGCGAGGTGCAGTCGATAAACTCGCGCCCCGTCGTGTCCCACAGGGAGGCGCCGCGCCCATGGTGAACGACCAGCGGCAACGCGCCGCCGACGCCGCCTCCCAGCATCGCCTCCCGACCCGCTTGAAGATCCTTCTCGGAAACATCCTCATACATGGATCCCGACCTCGACACACCGTGCCGGATGAACGGTCCGGCTCCGGCGAAATGGGACTTCAGTAGACGCCCGCTTCCTGCGCAGCCTGAACGGCCCAGCGGACGTTTTGCACCGGCGTCTCGTCGTACAGGTGATCGGCGGTGCACAGCACGAACCCGCCGCCGGGTTTACCTGCCTCGACCGTCGCACGAACGACGCGCTCGATCTCCCCACGGTTTCCCTTGCGCAGAAGGTTGATCTGATCGATGTTGCCGACCAGCACCAGCTGGTCCCCCACCCTGCGCTTGGCCTCGGCAAGATCTCCATCCGCGTTCGGCGGCGGCGTGAGCGACTCGAGGGCCCGGAAGCCGAGGCCCGCGTACGATTCAAGAAACGGCATCGAATAACCGCAGTTGTGGAACAAGACCGGCAGCCCGGCAGCTTCGATTGCCTGGACATACTCCCGGTCGTAGGGCGCGATATACCGGTCGTAGTACTGCCGGCTCACAAGTCGGGCGTTGCCGACATTGGCGCCGACGCAACCCAGGTCTGCGCCGCAGGCAACCACCTCAGGGATGAGCGTCAAGCTCTGCCGAAGTCGAAAGCGCATCAGGCGGTCATAGAAGGCGAAGTCGGTCAGCGCATCGATCAGCATAGCTTCAAGGCCGCGCAGATAGAACCCCTGATTGAACGGGCAGTCGGGCACCCAGGGCGCCACGATGCCATCCTGGCCGACGGCCTCGAAGGCATGGCGCATGCGGCCGCGGATGTCGAAAGACAGTGGCGGCTCGTACCTCTCAAACAGCTCAAGGTCGCGCGGCCCCTTGATGAAGTATTCCCTCCAACCGAAGAACCCGTACTCCCGCCGCCCGTACGCCGTCACCAGCGTCTGGGTTAGGTCGCCGCCCGGGGTATGGACGACCCAATGCTCGAGCACTCGATCCGCGTCCTTCTCTGTCGTAAGCGTGACGTCCCAGTCCGGGCCCGGGGTCTTGGTGAAATAGGTCGTGTCCATCCACTCCGGGCGCAGCATGATGTCCAGATCCAGGTCACGATCGACGGCCACGACGTCGTCCACCGGATCGATCTCGTCTCGTCCCGTGAGCGCCTTGACGAAATAGTCCTGAACAAAGAAACTAACCGGGACGCGATCCGGAACCTCATGGCGGAACGCGGCCAGCAGACGGTCCCGACCGTTCATGCTTCGGCCTCTTGCCTCGGGCGGCGCGGCGCGCTCACACGCACGCCACATCGATCTCCATCAGGCTGCCCAGCTTCTCGATCAGCGGCGCCACGTGTCCGTAGCACAGGGCCATATGATGGGGGGCGCCGGCCATGAGCCACGCGTCGCAGAATTCGGCGATGCCGCCGCCCGCATAACGGAAGAGCATCTGAGGCGCTGCCACAGGGCGGGGCTCCATCGGAAGCGATTCGCCCTCGGAGACGATCATGCGCCAGTCCCCGTCGCCCAGCGGGATCAACGAAAGGATGGTCACCGGGCCCGGTTTGTAGGCGAACTCCAGCCCGGCACCTCGGCCATTGACGCCCTCGTAGTAGATCGACGGCTTGATGCGGACTTTTTTCGCCTCGGCGGCGAGTGCGGGATTCCCGTGCCCATCGTGAGAGAGGATGATGGCGTCGTTCTCGAAGTCGATAACGTAATTCTCCAGGAAGGTCACCTCACCTGCCACTTCTTGGAGGATCATCATGGCCACGGCCGTGGTCACGTCGGCCTCTGTCGCTACGGGTATGTGTTGTGCGCACAGGTAGCCCGTGCCGAAGCTGGGGACGATTCCGACGCGCGGATCTGTGAGCCATACCTGGTCGAAGGTCGCCAGGGCATCGAACGGGCCTTCACGGGCAACGTCGAGCAGCGCCAGCGCCAGACGCGCCGAACGGTCGAACAGCTCCGGAGGCATCTGGCTGGCGTCGTGACGTGCACCCTGTTCGCGAACGAACGCCTTGACGCGAGTCGCGTCCATCTCGGACACCTTGACGGCGACCTTCTCAGGTTCGATCGGCCACACGACCGGGCCCACAACGTCGCGCAGGCTTAGGTAGTCGACCATCAGATCAGTCATCCCTTCATATGGGTGCCCGATCATGCCGACCCGCATCGCGTTCAGGCGGCGTGCCGTACCGGCGGCCGCGGCGTATTCGCCAATGGCCTTCAGTCCTTGGGGGTCGGCGATGTGGCTGGTGAGGAGCTCAAACGGTCTGCCTGCTCGGATCAACGCGCTGGTGAGCTCGGGAAGGCCCGCCATGCCAGAATTCTCCATGATCAAGTCGAAGTCGGCGTCTTCCGGCAGACGCCGGATTTGCTGGGTGTTCCAGACCAGGACGGGGGCGGTCGTGCGCAGGAGTGGGCGCACGGCGATGATGCCTTTCTGGTAAGCGAGCTCAAGGGCGACGATCAGGTCGACCCCAGCCGCGTTGAACGCCTCAGTGGCCCGATCTGCGTCCGGCTCATATTCGACGAACCCGGGGTTAACGACCTCGCCGTACGGCGCGAGCAAAGCGGCGATGCGGTCCGTGGCCTGACGCATGCGCGGCCGGACGTGGCCGGTCTTGTTGTAGTCGTCCTCCAGCAGCGCCGTGACCAACAGGCCGATCTTGGGTTTGGTCGCCATGGTCGTCTCCCTACTGAGTCAGAATTGCCGGCCGGCGCCACTCCCTGCCGCCGACGCGCACACTCACCGTCGGCCAATCAAGGGTCTGCGTGAGGAACTCGACGCCATCGTCGTGAACCAGAATTGTGTCCTCGGACTTGACCCCTGTGATCGATGGGTTCCACGCAAACCCCTGCTCGGCGAGGACGACCTCGTCGCAGGTGGGAGTGCCCTCGTAGTCCCTCGATTCGTATCCGGCCGAGCCACCCTGGTTGTGCTTCTGCCACTCGTCCGGGAAACCCGACTCGGCATAGGCTTGCACCGCGCGGGTGAATATATCAGCCACGCGGGCGCCGACCCGGGTGGCGGCGTTGAACGTGGCATCGACGTGCGCGCATGCCTGCTGCTTGCGGGACAGGTCGTCTGGCAGCTGGCCGAAGTGCACGAGCCGCGTCGCCGAGGCCACCAGCCCCCAGCGTCGCCCGCACATGACCAGCATGGCGTAGTGCTCCAGCGGTCGTGACGTCGGGATCGGATGGCGGAAGCGAAAGACGCGATCGTCTGCGCCGACCAAGAGCAGGGTCGGTGTCACGCCGTCCTTCAACGCCTCGGTCGCCATCATGCCGGCGATCTGGACCTCGGTCATCCCTGGCCTGGTCCCGCGCGCCGCTCGCTCCAATGCCTGACCCGTCAGCCGGCCGACGACGCGGTAGCGTCCCACCTCCTCCGGCGTGAGGCGGAACCGCAGCGGGGCAATCTCGCCGGAGAGGTCCAGCCCCTGCGGAAGCGGCCAGTCGGCCGCCCAGCGTTTGCCTCGCACCAGGTCATCGAAGGCCGGCGTGCCGTGGTACCACGGCGAGACGTGAAAGACGTACCCCAGGTGGCCGAGGCCGTCCTCGTCGCGCAACCGAGGGTGCTCGATGCTGTTGCACACCACATATGGCTGAGCCGGAGTAATCAGCAAGGCCGCCTCGGCGCGATCCGAGGACAACATCACCACCGGCTCGAGCCCCCCGGTGTACCAAGCAAAGTTTGCCACACGCGTCAGGACCACGGCCTCCAGATCGCGCCCGGCCATCCACACCATAAGCCGACGGCGCTTCTCGGCCAGCTCGTCCATCAGCCCTTGATCCCGCTGCCCAGGGCGATGCCAGAGACCAGCTGGCGTTGCGTGAACAGGAAGATGATCGCCGCCGGAATGATATTCAGCAAG